>JBBRGP010000276.1:0-3865 GCA_038224105.1 Desulfobulbales bacterium
CGTGCACCAACATTCTAGTCAGCCGGGGACAGAATTCAATTCTGTCCCACGGGACAATAAGGGTGGTGCACGGAGTGCACCCTACTTTCGAGCCAACTTGAAAGCTTATTTGAATAAAGCGGGCTGAAACCCGCAAACCAAGGGCTGCAATCCCGTCCGGGGACGTCACGAAATAAAAAAGGCCGACTTTCACAAGTCGGCCTTTTTTTATTGTTATTAACTACACCCTAAACAACGGCAACCATCGATCTACCTTCAGCCTTGGCATGGTAGAGGATATCATCGGTACGCTCCATCCACTCTTTCAACGATTCCCCGTGTTGCCATTCGGTCATGCCGATGCTTATGCCCAGCTTGGTTTCGGCATTGGCCCAGATATTCAGCTCGTCCACCGCCAGGCACAGCCGCTCCGCGAGAATGCGGCCATTGTCGAGATCGGTATTGTCAAGGACCAGGAGAAATTCATCGCCGCCCATGCGAATCAGAAGATCGGTGGAGCGCACCGCCCGCTTCAATACGGTGGCAACCTCCTTCAACACCTCGTCGCCCTTCTGGTGACCGAGACTGTCGTTGATATCCTTAAATCTGTCGAGATCCATGGAGACCATCGACAAAGGACGCTTATACCGCCTGGCACCGTCCATCATCCCGGTGATCCGGGCATCAAAGACCCGGCGGTTGGAAAGTCCGGTCAGCGCGTCATTACTTGCCCGCTCAAAAAGATCCTCATATTCCAGACCGCGGCGCAGGCATTCAGCCAGGATTTCAAGAGAGTGGTTGATGAGATCCAGTTCTGCCGGGGAGAGCTCATACCCTTCCTTTAAAATCAACAGGATACCGGCGTCATCCGCCGTTTCAAAAATCCATTTGTAGGCGTAACGACCGTCTTTTTTGGTAAAGGAACCGTCTAGCAAGTTTTTTTCGGCAATCAACTGTTCGGCGAAGGCGATGGCCCTCCGCCTAAAGGGGCCGTGGCCGGAGCAGAAGAGGTGGCGCTTGTTGCGCTGGTGGTTATTGTAGCCGATCAATTCATGGCTCACCAGCGGCATCAGCCAGACCGAATAGGCTTCGATCATGCCGCTGAGACTGAGTACCCCGGCCATGCGTCCGTGCAGTTTGTTGATGAGATCAAGCCGCTCAGATTGTTTTTTTAAATAATCGAGCTCAACCATAACTTTCTCCAGCTCAACCTGTTTGAGGGTGGATATGGAGAATTGCTGTTCTTTTGCTGAAATGGTCATGAGTAAGATTCCCAGTAATAAACGTTTTAAAAAGAGAAGGGGGTTTATAGCCTTCTTATCGTCCTTCGGCAAAAAATTCTTTACCGGTATTCTGCTGTTTTTAGCATTATTCATGCCATGATGCTTTTGACAGCGACGAGAATCTCGACGCCACACCAAAAGATATTGATTATATTTATATTTTTTACATTTTTATGCACCGGAGACAGCGGCGGCGAGATTTGCACGCGCTTATCCAGGCCGCTCTCACCATGGATGACAATATTTTGACACAAAGCTCCCTGTAAAAACTTTGACAATTCCTCCTCCAGCCGGTACTTCTTTTCTGTCATCTCGCAATCCCGGCCGGAGACCGGAAAAGGTACCACACAGACCAATGGAACACACCTCCCTGCAACAAAAAATCGGCCAGCTCTTCCTGATCGGCTTTGCCGGCGACACCCTTTCGCCGCGTCACCCACTCGCCGCCGATATCGCCAACGAGAAACTGGGCGGAGTTATTCTCTTTGACCGGTTTCTCGCCGAAAAAAGCGCTACCCATAACATTGTCGATGCCGAACAACTGCAAAGGCTCACCGCTGATCTCCAGAACCATGCAGGCGGGCAGCTGCTGATCGCCGTCGACCAGGAGGGGGGAAGAGTAAACCGGTTCAGCCCTGCCAGAGGATTTCCGGTCACGCCGCCGGCAAGCGAGCTGGGCCGGACCGACAATCTTGAGCTGACCGCGGCCAGTGCCCGGCAAACCGCGCGGATGCTGAAGGATGTCGGGGTGAATTTCAATCTGGCGCCGGTAGTCGATGTCAATATCGAGAAGGACAACCCGATCATCGGCCGCTACGGCCGGAGCTTCTCCGATCGGGGTGAGACGGTGGCCGCCCATGCCGCCGTCTGGATCAAGGAACATCGGGCGGCCGGCATCCATTGCTGTCTCAAACATTTTCCCGGCCACGGCAGCTCCCGCGCCGACTCGCACCTGGGCTTTGTCGACATCACTTCGACCTGGCAGAAAGGCGAACTGGAGCCCTACCGGCTCCTCATCGATGCGGGCCTGGCCGAAGCCGTTATGGTCGGCCATCTGATCAACAAAAATTTTGATGCGAACTGCCCGGCCACCCTGTCGCGGACAACCATCCAGTCACTCCTCCGCCACGACCTTGGATTCAAGGGCTTGATTGTCTCAGACGATATGCAGATGATGGCGATCACCGACCACTATCGCTTGAAAGAGGCCTGCTGCCGAGCGCTTGCCGCCGGCATCGACCTGCTGATCATCGGCAACAATCTTGTTCATGATCCGGGTGTGCTCGGCAAGATGAAGGCGGCCATAGTACAGGCTGTGGACAGGGGACTCCTTGCCGAACAGCGAATCGACGAGGCCTGGACCGCGGTCCGGGAATTCAAACGATCGGCAATCGACCATCATGAACCGTAATAACCCCACCACCCATTGCGGTAGCTATGGGCTGGATCGGTGAACTTTTTCAGATTACGGCGAGGAACCGGGAAATCGAAGGCCGCTGCCGCCAGGGGGAATGGGCTTTTAGTTTGTCGGGACGGCGCGATAGGGTTGGCGCGGGATTATCTCGCCTCCGTCGCCGAGAAATTTACCGACGATCATCGACAGCTCCCGCATGGAGATAGGTTTCATACAATATTCGGCAATACCGGCCTCAACCGCCGCATCCTTCGACACCTGATCCGAATACCCGGTGATCAGGATTATCGGGATATCCGGCCGCAGCGCTTTCACCTTTTCACTCAGTTCGAGACCGGTCAACTCGGCCATCGTCAAATCGGTGATCAGCATGTCAAACTGGCCGGGATCTTTGGCGAATAATTCGATGGCCTCGGTCGGCGAGGTCTTCCCGACGACGGTATAGCCAAGACTCTGGAGAATCTCGCCGGTCACCTGCACCACCTGTTCCTCATCGTCAACGAGCAGGATCCTGCCGGTTCCGCCCTGCAAATTACCGAGCGCCACCACCTGTTCAATTGTCGTCTCCTTTTGGGCCACCGAAAAAAACACCCGGAAATTTGAACCCTTGCCGACCTCGCTTTCAACCTTGATGAACCCGCCCTGGCGGCTGACGATGCCGTGCACCATGGCCAGTCCCATCCCGGTGCCGCTGGTTTTTTCCTTGGTGGTGAAATAGGGCTCGAAAATTCGATCAAGCAGCTTTTCCTCGATCCCGCATCCGGTATCGGCAATACTCAACTCCAGCCACTCCCTGCCGTCGCCGGACGGAGGGGCGAGCGCCAGCTTGACCGTCAGCATGCCATGCTGACCGGCCATGGCATGGGCACCATTGGTGCACAGGTTGATCAGCACCTGGTGGAGCTGGACCGGATCGATAAAAACCCGGCCGCAATGTTCATCGATCTCTTCATGGATGACGATGGTTTTCGGCAAGGTGGACCGCATCAGTTTCATCACCTCTTTGACGATCGGATGAATGTATTGCAGCACCTCTTTCTTTTCGATACTCCGTGAGAAAGTCAAGACCTGCTCCACCAGCGACGTGGCTCTTTTGGCGGCCTTTAGAATTTCTTCCAGATACACATACACCGCCTGGTCGGAGAAGCCGTCCTGTTTCAGTTTCAGTCGAATGATTTCGGTATACCCC
>JBBRGP010000277.1:0-3862 GCA_038224105.1 Desulfobulbales bacterium
GTTGTCCTCTCATCGCCACACCCGACGGTGGTTGCCAATTCCGTCCGGGAGCTGGAGTATCAGGCCTGGTTGGCGGAAGCAGTCGGGGCCGATGTCATCAACCTTCATGCCGGTGGCGTCTATGGCGACAAATTGCCGGCCCTGCGGCGTTTCTGCGAGGTTTTTGCCGATCTGCCGGAAAATGTCAGGAGCCGCTTGACCCTGGAAAACGATGATGTAAGTTATACCCCAGCCGATCTCCTGCCGGTATGCGAAAAACTCTCCATTCCGCTGGTGTACGATGTCCATCACCACCGCTGCAAACCGGATGGGCTGTCTGTTGAGGAAGCGACAATGCTCGCCGCTGCAACCTGGAAGTGGCTGGGAAGGGAGCAATATTGCCACCTGTCGTCGCCCAGGGCCGGCTGGGGGACAGGTGATCGCAAGCCGCACGCCGACTATATAAACCCTGCGGATATCCCGGTCTGTTGGCGGGAACGGGTGATGACCGTCGATATTGAAGCGAAAGCCAAGGAACTGGCGGTGATACGCTTGATGAACAATTTAAACGTGGACGGTAGTCAATGATACGCCATCTGCAGAGGATACTCCTGATGAGCATTGTAACCAGCATCTTGGCGGCCTGCGCCGGGGAAAGGCCCGACAACCTCGGGGTACGCGGTGGCCGATTGACAGAGTGCCCAAATTCACCCAATTGTGTATCAAGCCAAGCGACCGACACGGCGCACCGTATAGCGCCGCTGGTTTTCACCGAAGACCCTGAGCCGGCCTTTGCCCGCCTGAAGCAGACCCTTATCCATCGCGGAGATTGCACCATCATCGAAGAACGTCCCGGCTATCTGCGTGTTGAGTTGCGTACCGTCCTGTTTGTCGATGACGGGGAATTCCTGCTCGATGGCGAGCAGCGGCTGATTCATGTTCGTTCGGCGTCCCGCCTCGGATATTCGGATTTGGGTAAAAATCGCAATCGGCTGGAGAAGATCCGCCGGCAGTGGGGCGAGACGGGGGGCAAACAGCAGCCGTAGATATTTAATGGTAGTATTTGCTATCAATAATCTCTTGATGATTAGCCATTGCCCTGTCGTCGATCGGGCTTACTGTCTTAGGCAACGGAGGGCATCCGGTGATGCTTGTTTGCAAATAAACAATACAACAACCTGTGAGGTGTATTATGAATAGTGATTTCGGCTCGCTGGTATGGGTAAGTGATAAAGAAGGGCATGAGTATGTTTGTATCGCGAGTGGTAACGACGACGACAAGCGAGACCTTGATGGGCTTTCAAAAAATGAACGGGCAACCTGCAGCGATGTAAACGATTTTATCGGTACCGATCGCTGGTAATATTTTAGAGACTGTTATGCTCCGTAAAAGGCGTTGCAAATCCTGATGGAATCAGAGTTTGCAGCGCTTTTTTATGGTTACTGGCCTCGAAAGAGTAACTGCTGCCGACATGGAGAAAAGTTATATGGACGGAAATGAAAACAAGATGATCCGCATCGGTGTCAGCTCCTGCCTGCTCGGCAATAAGGTTCGCTATGATGGGGGACATAAGCACGATCGGTATATTACCGAAACGCTAGGGAATTATTTTGAATTTATAGCCATATGCCCTGAGGTGGAATGCGGTCTACCAATACCCCGTGAAGCAATGCGCTTGGTTGGCGACCCTGAATCACCCCGACTGGTGACCAATAAGACAGGAGTCGATTATACCGAGCAAATGAACCATTGGGCGCAGCGGCGGGTGGACCAACTGGCTCAGGAGGATCTCTGCGGTTTTATTTTTAAAAGTAAATCGCCTTCCTCAGGCATGGAAAGAGTCAAGGTATACGATGGCAACAATATTCCCCACACAATCGGTGTAGGTCTTTTTGCCAGGATATTTAAAAACCGTTTCCCCTTCCTGCCTGTAGAGGAGGAAGGCCGCCTGCATGACATGGCTCTTCGGGAGAATTTTATTGAATCGGTCTTTGTCTACCGGCGCTGGCGTGATACCGTCAGCGAATTCACCGCCGACAATCTGGTCAGCTTTCACACCAAACATAAAATGCTGCTCCGGACCCACAGTGAAAAACATTACCGGGAGCTTGGGCGTATTGTTGCCCGGGCCGGAAAACTGAGGACCGAAGACCTACTCACCACCTATCAGGAGAATCTGGTGGCGGCCATGAAACTCCAGCCGACGGTGAAGAAACACGTCAATGTCCTCATGCACATGATGGGGTATTTCAAAAAGGTGCTTTCCAGTGACGAGAAGCAGGAATTGCTTGAGGTAATTGACCGTTTCGGGAATCATTATGTGCCGCTTATTGTGCCAATTACTATCATGAATCATTATGTTCGTAAATACCGGGAAGGCTATCTCCAGTCGCAGTATTATCTCAACCCGCACCCAACCGAGTTGAAACTTCGCAATCATGCCTGATACGATGCAGAGCAAAACCGTACTGGTGACCGGCGCAACCGGCTATATCGGCAGACGGCTGACCCACCGTCTCCTTGCAACACCCTCGCTGAAAGTTCGAATATTGGTGCGGAACAGAAACAAGGTCCAGGCTTCCATTGCCCACCTGGTTGAAACAGCAGAGGGTTCAACCTTCGATAAAAAGTCCCTTGCCGCAGCCGTGGCAGGGGTTGATACGGCCTTTTACCTTATCCATTCCATGGGTGTCACCGACGATTACCGCAACCTTGACCGGGTCAGCGCCGAGAACTTCCGCGATGCCTGCATAGATGCCGGGGTGCGGCGGATTATCTATCTCGGTGGATTGGGTGTTAAGGAGAGTGCCAGCGAGCATCTCTTGAGCCGAATTGAGACCGGGGAAATACTCTCGGCAAACCCCGAGAGTATTGAGACGATCTGGTTGCGTGCCGGGGTGATTATCGGTTCCGGCAGCTCAAGCTTTGAAATTATCCGTAATCTTTGTCAGAAGCTCCCAGCGATGATAACCCCCCGTTGGGTACGGAGCCACACGCAAGCCATTGGTGTTGGTGATGTTCTTTCTTATCTGCAGGCGTCTGTTGATCTTTGCCACAAGGGAAATCTTGTAGTCGATATAGGCTGTGAAGAGCTCAGTTTTCAGCAGATGATGCAGCAGGCAGCCGAAGTCATGGGGTTGAGAAGATATCTTTTCCCCGTTCCTGTACTCTCACCTCGCTTATCCTCCTACTGGTTGATTCTCTTCACCCCTATTCCCTACAAGCTTGCTTCGGCGCTCGTAGAGGGGCTAAAAAGTGAAACCGTATTGCAAAACGATAACGCGGCGCAGCTGTATCCGGAAATACGGCCGCTTCTGTTCAAACAAACGGTTGCCGCGGCAATGCGGGAGCTTGAGGAGAATCAAGTTCTCAGCCGCTGGTGTGACAGCACGGGCCAAGAGGCGTGCGACATCAAAGATTTCGACAATCCTGCCGGGGCGATCCTCCGGGATGTCAGAATTATTCCCTTTGAAAATGGCGAACGTCAGGAGGATGTTTTCCAATCTGCCTGTGCTGTCGGTGGTCCCAACGGTTGGTTTAAGTATAACCTCCTTTGGCGACTTCGCGGCATTATAGACAAACTTATGGGTGGCTATGGACTCAATCGAGGGAGACGGCTAAACCAGGAATTGCGCGTCGGTGATGCTCTCGACTTTTGGAAGGTTGCCGATATAAAACCTGGTAAAAGACTGCTGCTTTATGCCCAAATGAAATTGCCGGGTCAGGCGTGGCTTGAGTTCGATGTGCAATCTGATCAACTCGTGCAGACGGCTCATTTTCTCCCCCGAGGTGTCCTGGGCCGGTTGTACTGGTATATGGTAATGCCACTGCACCATTTCGTGTTCAATGATCTTGCCCGGACTGTTGTCAGCTCCTCAAAAA
>JBBRGP010000278.1:0-3854 GCA_038224105.1 Desulfobulbales bacterium
CCGAGGCGGTGGTGCCGATGGTCCAGGGCAACGTCGAGGTGAGCGCCGAGGGCAGGACCAGGCGGATCACCCTGTACGGGGTCGGGGCTGAAATGGACCGGGCCTTCCGGATGCGGGTGGCGAGCGGCAGTTTCCTGCCGCCGGACGATCCCCGGTCAGCCCGGCCCTTCGTCGTCCTCGGCGACAAAGTCGCCCGGGAGCTGTATCCGGGCACAAGCCCGCTCGGCAGCCGGATTCAGGTGGGCAATCAGCCGGGCCGGGTGCTCGGGGTGATGGAGCCGAAGGGTCTTATCCTTGGCTTTGACATGGACGATACCATCTACATCCCGGCGGTCCGGGCCCTCGACCTCTTTGATCGGGAGGGTTTGATGGAGATCGATGTCCTGTACCGCGACAGCTACCAGGCGGAAGAGGTCGTCGCCGCCATTCGCCGCATTCTCGTCAATCGCCACGGCCAGGAGGATTTCACCATCACCACTCAGCAGCAGATGCTCGATGTCCTCGGCTCGGTGTTGTCAATGCTGACCTCGGCGGTCGGCGCGCTCGGTGGGATTTCCCTGTTGGTCGGCAGTGTCGGGATCTTCACCATCATGACCATCGCCGTCCGCGAACGGACCGGCGAGATCGGCCTGCTCCGGGCCCTCGGCGCCTCGAGGCGGCGTATCCTCCTGCTGTTTCTGATGGAGGGTACGGTCCTGGCCGGACTTGGCGGCATTGCCGGCCTGACCGTCGGCCTTTGCCTGGCCTGGCTACTCCACGCCCTGGTCCCGCTCCTGCCGGTCCACACCCCCTGGAGCTATGTCTTTTTTGCCGAGGCTCTGGCCATGTTCATCGGCATCGTCGCCGGCATCATCCCGGCCCGCCAGGCGGCAGGGCTCGATCCGGTCGAGGCGCTGCGCTCCGAGTGACTTGACATTTTTGCTTGTTTGCGGATATATTCCCTGTGGTTCTGAGTAACTGTATGACCAATTCCTGGGATTTTCAGGTTTGTTCGTTTTTTCGATCCGGTGATTGAATGCAGCCAAGTGGAAAACCCCGCGTAAAGATTCTTTTTGTCGATGATGAACCGCTCAACGCTGAAATCTTCGAATTGAATTTTGCCGACCGGTTCGAGATCCTCACCGCCTCGTCCGGGCCTGATGCCCTGGAAATTTTTCACCTCCATCCGGAGATCGGCATAGTCGTCAGCGACCACCGGATGCCGGGCATGAGCGGGGTGGAATTGTTGTCCCGGATCTACCAGCTGAACCCGGACACCATCCGGATAATCATCACCGCCTTTGCCGAGATCGGCAATCTCCTCGATGCCATCAATCGCGGCCATATCTATCATTATATCGTCAAACCCTGGGACGCCACCCAGCTGGCAATCGTCCTCGAGCAGGGCATCAAGGTCTGGAATCTCACCGCCGAAAATAAACACCTGCTCGCCGAGCAGCAGGAGATGAACGAAAAGCTGCAGCAGCTCTCGCTGCATCTGATCCATGCCCAGGAAGACGAACGACGGCATATCTCCATGGAACTGCACGACGATATCGGCCAGAACCTGATTGCCTTAAAGCTGCAGTTCGATAATTATTGTTCACAGCTGCGTAGCGGTAATAGTGTCGAGGCCGAGGAAACAAAGGAGATATTTCGAAAAACCCTGCGACGGACGGTCAACAGCACGAGAAACCTCTCCGAGCAGCTCAGCCCGACCGTGGTCGAAAAATTCGGACTGAACCAGGCGGTGAGCGGCTTTATCGACGATTTTTGCCGCGATTACCGCATTACCTTCTCCTGCGAGGGGGAACAAATCGAACAGTTTCTCAGCAAAAAAGACCAGCACCAAGTCTATCGTATCCTCCAAGAGGTATTCAACAATATCGGCAAACACTCAGGCACCGGTCATGTCGCGGTGGCCACCTGGGTGGCGGACTCCTGGTTTTTTATCAAGATCCGAGATTTCGGTTGCGGCTTCGACATCGCGACCATGGCGATGGTGCAATCGGCGAGATCCGGCCGGGGCCTCACCACGATTCAGGCCCGGGCGACCATCCTGGGCGGCTGTGTCGAGATCGTCAGTACGGTCAAGGAAGGAACCACCGTTGTCCTGAAGGTGCCGATCGACCCCCGGATTACGGAGTGAAGCAAACCCCTGATCTGGACGGCAACGTAACAACCTTTGATTTCAAGCAAGATGGAACGGTCCCCGACACCTACCGGTTATCTCCTTCCGGCGTGGAACTCCATCCACCCCTCCCTGCCTGTCAGTTATCAATTTTAAAATGTCATTTTTGGTTGGTATCGGTAAGTTTTAATGACGTAGCCAGCAAATATTGACAATATGCGCGTCGCGGGCTAAGTCAATTTGGTCGGTTGACTGCTCCCCCCATTTCTTTGACGTACCAGAACCAACCGCTTCTCGCTCCACACAACCCAACGGAAATTGCGGCCATGGATCAATCTTACGAGAATAAATTCCTGACAACGAAGGAGGTGGCAAAACTCCTCAAGATCAATGAGAAGATGGTCTATTCGCTGGTCAATGACAAAGGGTTGCCGGCGACCAAGATCACCGGCAAATGGATGTTTCCCCGCCGTCTGGTCGAGGAATGGCTGGAGATGAATATTCTCAACCTTCGCCAGGCGGGAGTCGAGAAATCGGCGGAATCCGGCCGGCTGCTGCTCGCCGGCAGCGACGACCTGCTGTTCCAGCAGACCCTGACCCTGTTTCATAAAAAGTCCCATGGCATTGTCGCTTTTTTCGCCAATCTCGGCAGTATGGGCGGGCTCAAATGTCTGCGCCGGGGCCTTTGCCATATCGGGGTCTGCCACCTTCTTCAGGACGACAACCAGGAATACAATTTCGATTTTGCCGAAAAAGAACTGGACCGGCTGCCGGTCTTCGTCAATTTCAGCAAACGCGAACAGGGGATCCTGGTCCAGAAGGGCAACCCGAAAAATATCCGGTCGATCGCTGATTTGGCCGGGCCGGGGGTGCGGATCGTCAACCGCCCCCTCGGCACCGGAACCCGGCTGCTGCTCGATTACGAGATTGCCAAATCGGCGGTTTCCACCTCGGCCATCAACGGCTATCACCTTGAGCTCTCGCGCCATCTCGATGTCGGGCTGGCGGTTTTGTCGGGGCAGGCCGACGCCGGTCCGGCGATCCGGCCGGTGGCTGGGCTGCTCGATCTCGATTTCCTGCCGCTCCGCTGGGAACGCTTCGATCTGCTGGTCGCCCGGGAGCACTTCTTCGAGCAGGGGGTGCAGCAGTTTTTAGGTCTGCTGCATGACCCGGCTTTTCGCAGGCTGGCCGATTCCTTTGTCGGCTACGATCTTTCACTGTGCGGGACAATGGTTTTTCCCGATAATTTAACCCATGGAGAATAAGGCAATGAAAAAAATCATCTTGGCAGTGGCGGGGCTGGTTGCTCTGACCGCCGGTTTTGGCAGCCCGGTGATGGCGGAGGAGAAAATCCTGAAGATGTCGACGACCAGCAGCACCGAATCCTCCGGGCTCCTCGAGGTACTGTTGCCGGCGTTCGAAAAGGATGAGGGGATCAAGGTTAAGGTCATCGCCAAGGGCACCGGCGCGGCGATCCGTGACGGCATTGACGGCAACGTCGACGTGATCTTTGTCCACGCCATCGACCGGGAGAAGAATTTTGTCGATAAAGGTTTCGGCACCCAGCGCTTTGCCGTGATGCACAACGATTTTATCATCATCGGCCCCGCCGCCGATCCCGCCGGCATCAAAGGCTTGAAGGATTCCGCCGAGGCCCTGAAGAAGATCGCGGCGGCGCAGGCCCCGTTCATCTCGCGCGGCGACGACAGCGGAACCCACACCAAGGAGCAGGAGATATGGGCCG
>JBBRGP010000279.1:0-3813 GCA_038224105.1 Desulfobulbales bacterium
AATCTTTTGCTGAGCTGTGCCACCTGGAGGATGGTCATCGAATTTCTAGGCCTCCTCCGGCGTGGCTTTTTTCTGCCCGGACCGGGGCAGGCGGTGCCATATCCGGCCAAATTGAAGGCTGAGGATGCCGTTCGGGGCAAAGAGCATGATGGCAATGAGGATCAGGCCGAAGACCGCATCGTCATAACTGCCGAACAGGCCGCGGAGGGAGAGGAAATTAAGGACCATTCCCATCGCCAGAGCGCCCCAGAGGTTGGCCATTCCGCCGACGGCAACGATCGCCACATAGCGCACCGATTTCATGACACTTGCTTCGGAGGGGCCGATGCCGCCGTTATAGTGGGTTAAGAGGACCCCGGCCAGCGCCGAAAAGACCGCCGACAGCATGAAGGTCTTCAGCTTGAACCCGGCGGTATCGACACCCATGGCATCTGCTGCCTCCGGTGAACCGTGGATGGCGCGGAGCGCCCGACCCACTCTGGAGTCAATGAGATGCCGGAGCAGCAGCATGGCGAGGAGCAGCACGGTCCAGGCGATATAGTAGTTGGAAACCCGCCAGGAGATGTCGCCGCTTACCAGAAGACCGGGCAGCAGCGGAAAAGCGGGAACACCAGAAATGCCGTCGGCTTCGCCGAAATAGGCGCTGGCCAGGACGAGCCGGTAGATGATGATGCCGAACCCGAGGGTGGCCATGGCCAGATAGTGACCTTTCAGTTTCAGGACCGGAATGCCGAGGATGAAGGAGATCAAAAGGGCGGTAAGGATGGCGATGACGCAGGCGACCCAGGGCGTCACCACCAGGAGCGGGTCGCCGTAGACGTCCTGGCCGGCCAAAAGACAACCGAACGCATCGAGCAGCCGTACCGGAAGCTGGTCTGCAAAGGAAACGAGATTACGGGTGGTGAGTGCCGCCGAGAGGTAGCCGCCAATGGCAAAAAAACCGGCATGGCCGAGGGAAATCTGCCCGGCGTAGCCCATCAGCACGCAGAGGCCGACGATGAGCAGCGAATAGTAGGCGGACATGGTCAGCTGGGTCAAATAATAGACACTGCCGGTCCAGGCGGTCAGCAGCTGGATGACGATGACCGTCGCCACAATCGGCAGAAAGACGAGGTTCTTACCCATACCCGTCAAAACTCCTTGAGGCCGGCCAGGGCGCTCGAGCCGAACAGGCCATGCGGTCTGACAAAGAGGATGACCAGGAGAATGGCGATGGCGATGGCATCCTGAAAGGCGAGAGGTACCACCGACACGGAAAAGGCTTCGATGACGCCGAGCAGCAGGCCGCCGGCCACCGCTCCCAGCGAGTTGCCGAGACCGCCGAGGATAGCGACGGTGAAGCCTTTAATCGCCAGGCCGGTGCCGATGTCATACTGGGTGTAGGTGATCGGCGACATGACTGCCCCGGCCAGGGCGCCGATGCCGGCGCTGAGGACGAAGGAGAGGGTCACCATGTTCCGGGTGTCGATACCGCAGAGCACGGCGGCGATGCGATTGGCGGCGCAGGCCCGCATCTCCCGGCCGATCGAGGTGGCCTGAAAAAAGATGTTGAGTCCCAGCACCATCAGGCCGCAGGCGCCGACCACCCACAGCACCTGGGGCGAAACCTTGGCGCCGAAGATAGAAATGGTACTGATTTCATTGCCGAAAAAATAGGGCAACGAATGGACGTTGGCACCCCAGACATGGAGAGCCGCCTCGCGGATGAGAATGGAGAGGCCGATGGTGATAATGATCATCCGCAGAATCCCGGGATTTTTCAGCCAGCGGATGAACACCATTTCGATTCCGGCCCCGATGGCCATGGTGACGAGAACCGCCAGGAAAATCGCGAGCGGCAGGGGCAGGTAGTGGAGGAAGGTAATCGACAGCATGCCGCCGAGCATGACGAATTCCCCTTGGGCGAAGTTGATGATCCCCGTGGTATTGTAGATGATGTTGAAACCAATGGCGACAATCGCATAGATGCTGCCGTAGGTGATTCCGGCCACCAGATACTGGATGAAGAGTTCGGTTGTCATACGTTTTGAAATGTCCGGAAAAAAAGGCCTCTGGTGATGACGACCGGAGCGGTTGCCCGCCCCGGTCGTTCATCGCCGTTTATTTGCCGGGATAGGGGACAAACTTGCCATTCTTGACAGTCATCATCTCGAAGGCGTCCAGGGTCAGGCCGTTATGGTCGGTGGCGGAAAAATTATAGACACCACCGGTTCCCGGCATATTCTTCAGACCTTCGATGGCGGCGCGGACTTTTTCTTTATCGTTGCCGCCGATCGCTACAGCCTTTTCGAAGATCATGAAGGCATCATAACCATGGCCGCCGAAGGTTGAGGCGGGTTCCTGGAATTTGCCTTCATAGTCCTTGATGTACTGGATCAGCAGGGATTTCTGGGGATGTCCATCCGGCAGGAGGTCGGCCATCAGCAGCCGTCCGGCGGGGAAGATCACGCCCTCGGCGGCGGCGCCCGCCGCTTCGACATACTTGATATTGCCGAACCCATGGCTCTGGAAGATCGGCACCTGCCAGCCGGCCTGACGGATATTTTTGACCACGATCGACTGGGCCGGCACGATGGACCAGTTAATGACGCCCTGCACCGCCGTGTTGGCTTTAATCTTGGCAACCACGGCGGAGAGATCGGTGGCTTTCGCGTCGTAGACCTCTGCCTCTACCACCTCGATTTTATACTCAGGGGCGATTTTCAGCAATTGTTCTTTGCCGGCCTTGCCGAACCCGGAATTATCGACCAGCACCGCGACCTTTTCAATCCCCAGTTTGTTCATCTCCATGAAGATTTTGATTGCCGCGAAGGAATCGTTCTGCGGGGTTTTAAAAACCCAGAGGGCGAGGGGGTTGATGATGACTTCGGCGGCGGCACAGGAGATCAGCGGGGTCTTGGCGTCCTCGAAGATCTTTTTGACGCTCATGGTTTCCCCGGAACTGGAGGGTCCGAGGACCGCCAGCACCTTATCTTCCTCCAGCAGCTGCTTGGCAAGGGAGATCGCCTTTTCCGGATTGCCGGCGGTGTCTTTCACCAGCAGTTCGACCTTGTTGCCGTTGATCCCACCCCGTGCGTTGACCTGCTCCACCAGCATCTCGATGGTACGGGCCTCGGGACCGCCGAGAAACGAGGCCGGGCCGGTAACCGCCAGCAGGGCACCAACCTTGATGGTTTCGGCCGAAACCGACGGAACCGCCAGTAGACAGGCAGCCGCAAAGGCGCAGAGATGTATACCCAACATTTTTTTCATGCAATTTCCTCCTTTCATTTCCTCTTCGGGCTTGATGGTTGATGAATCGAAAAATTATTCAGCAACCTACCCTGAAAGGAGATAAACGGGCAAGTCTTTTCCGGCGGACAAGAAACTGAATAAGGCAAAACGCTTAATAATATTCGGCGAGAAACGGAATATGGCAGCGCTTTCCCAGGGAATATCGCCCGCCATCTTCATGTCCTGCGGTGGCGGTCGGGGCACGAGGATGCGTGGCGCCGGGTGGTGCCGCCGTCTGCCTCATCCGGGAACGGTTGACGGTGCAACAAAAGGTTGCCGGCAGGGACCTCCATATGGTACGCGAGCGGGGATTTTATTTCGCGGCGGGTGCAGCGACAGGGATGTAATTTTCTGATCGCGGTTTCGTCCCGGCTGGCCAGGCGACGAAGGACGATGCCCGCACAACCTCCAAGGGAGTATGCCTATGATTCAAAAGGCAATTCAGGTGGACGAGAAGGTGCCGTTGCTATTCCTATGCCCTCGGCGGCTTCGTTGCCTCCGGCTGCATCTTCATCCTCGTCGCCCTGACCATCTGGGGCT
>JBBRGP010000280.1:0-3784 GCA_038224105.1 Desulfobulbales bacterium
TCCCTTGCTGCGGTCCGGCGAGGGCAAGAATCAGGAGGGCAAGCACGGCCAGGCGCAGCAGGAGGAGGAGGGCTCCCGGCCGTGCTTTTCTTGCTCCCGCCAGAGTCGCAGCAAGGGAAGTTGAGGAAAAAAGGAGAGCTGGAGCCGCCCCGCGCCGCCCGTGAACAAAGGCCAAAAGGGGCAAAAGGGCAAGAAGCCACAGCAGTTGCGGATGGAGAAATCTCATGCTTTGCCCCGCGCTATCGGTGGCGCCGGGTTGGTGCTCCGGATAAAGGCGGTCACCGCCGCTTCCATCTCGATCAGGTGCTCGCGGTCTGGGACCAGATGGGCAAATTTGGCCAGGTCGGCCTGCTCCAGGCAGACCCCAAGTTCCGTCTGATACTCGGCGAGGGGCGAGTCGCCGCCGCCGTCGTGCAGGCCGGCGAGAAACTCCCGGGTGGTCTGCCGGGTCGAGCGGATGGCAAAGCGCGACTCGATATAGCGGCGGAGGATCTGGCCGGCCCACTCCATATAGAGCAGGCTCTGGCCGGGATTCTGGAATTGCCGGGCCTCGGCCAGCTCGCTGAGCGCCGTCTCCCAGGGCGGGACCGGCGGCGGGACCGGGTTTTTCCGCTTTTTCAGGAAATAAATGAGCGCCGCCAGGGCCAGGAGGAGGACGAAGGCGACCGCCGCCGGTACCAGGTAGGGGGGCATATCGGTCAGCGGCAGCGGGCCGTGAATATCGCGCAGCTCTGCGGTCTGCTGGAGCTGCTGCTGCGGCGGCGGAGCCGGCTGGCCGACCGGCTGCGGCCGGTTGAGAAGGGTTAACGGCGGCTCCTCGGGACCACTCGCCGCGGGTGCGAACGCGGCTGCCGCCGGGGCAATAAACAGCGCCAGGGGTACCAACATGCGTGGTCCGGTCATGCCGCCCTCCCTCGCCGCGTATTGAAAAAAGATAGGAGCACCGGCAGGTACGGGGTGTCGGTCATGAGGTTAAAGGCATCGACGCCGACCGAGCGGATGGTCCTTTCCAGGGTCTTGTGCCGGTCGTGGGCGAGTTCGCTGTAGCGCCGGCGCAGCTCGGCATCGCCGGTGTTCAACTCGACCTGCTCGCCGCTCTCGGCATCCTCCAGGGTCAGCCAGCCGACATCGGGCAGGGTGAATTCCCGGGGATCGGAGACGATCACGGCAATCAGGTCGTGACGGCGGTTGCTGATCCGCAGCTTCGGCCGCAGTTCGGCTAGGGCCCGGTCAAAGCTGCTGGTCAGACAGAAATCGGAGATCAGAAAGGCCACGCATTTTCTTTTGATGACCCGGTTGGTGAAGTCGAGGACCAGACCGAGATCGGTCTTTCTGCCCCTCGCCTGAAAGTAGAGGATCTCCCGGATCAGGCGGAGGATATGGCCCCGGCCTTTTTTGGGCGGAATATAGAGTTCGATGGCATCGGTGAATAGCACCAGGCCGACCTTATCGTTGTTGCGGACCGCCGAAAAGGCGAGCACCGATCCCAGTTCGGCCATCAACTCGCGCTTCGAGCCCCCGGCCGAGCCGAAGTCCCCGGAACCGCTGATGTCGATCATCAGCATGATGGTCAGCTCCCGCTCCTCGGTGAACTTCTTGATATGGGGGATGCCGGTGCGGGCGGTGACATTCCAGTCGATCGACCGGATGTCGTCGCCCGGCACGTATTCCCGGACCTCGTCGAAGTTCATGCCCCGGCCCTTGAAAACCGACTGGTAGCTGCCGGCCAGGCTGTCGTTGACCAGCCGGTTGGTTCTGACCTCGATCTGGCGAACCTTCTTGAGGATCTCGCGGGTGAGCTGAACGTCCATGGTCATACCCTCAATGCTCAGGGGACCGGGACCGTATCGAGGATCTTGCGGATGATATCCTCGCTGCTGATCCCTTCGGCTTCAGCCTCATAGCTGATCCGCAGCCGGTGCCGCATGACGTCGAGCGCCGCCGCTTTGACGTCGTCCGGGGTGACATAGCCGCGGCCGGCCAGAAAGGCGAGGCAGCGCGCCGCGACCTTCAGGTTGATGGTCGCCCGGGGCGAGGCGCCAGTCTCGATATACTCTTTCAATTCGAGTTGATAGCTCTCCGGCTCGCGGGTGGCGTAGACCAGGGCGACGATATAGTCCTTGATCTTGCCATCCATGTAGATGCTGTTGACCACCTGCCGGGCGGCGAGGATATCGCCGGGGCTGGCCACCGGCGTGACTTCGATCTCGGCATCGGTCCGTTCGAAGTTGTCGAGAATTCTTCGCTCCTCGGCGCGGCTCGGGTAGCTGACCACCACCTTGAGCATGAACCGGTCGACCTGGGCCTCGGGCAGAGGGTAGGTGCCCTCCTGCTCGATCGGGTTCTGGGTGGCGAGGACGAGGAAGAGCTCGGGCAGCGGGAAACTCTGGTCGCCGATGGTAACCTGCTTTTCCTGCATCGCCTCGAGCAGGGCCGACTGGACCTTGGCCGGGGCGCGGTTGATCTCGTCGGCGAGGATGAGGGAGGCGAAGATCGGCCCCTGTTTGACCTCGAAGGTGGTCTCCCGCGGGTTGTAGATCTCGGTGCCGATGATATCGGCGGGCAGCATGTCCGGGGTGAACTGGATCCGTCGGAAATCGGTCTGGATGGCCTTGGCCAGGGTCTTGACCGCCAGGGTCTTGGCGAGGCCCGGCAAGCCTTCGAGGAGGATATGGCCACCCGACAGCAGGCTGATCAGCAGCCGCTCGATGAGGTGTTCCTGGCCGACGATGACCTTGGCGAGCTCGTACTTGAGCGGGGCGATCCACCCGGAGCTGCGGCTCACCGCCTCGTTGATCCGCTGAATCGAGGTGTAGACGTCACCGGTCGGTGCCGGGCTGCCCGGTCCGACGGCGGAGGTGTCCGGCAGGGCGATGACACGGGGGAGTTTATCGAGCATGAAGGTTCCTCAAAGCTTAAGAAATGGGGATGAACGGCAATACCTGAGTAAAAGGGTCAAACCGGCGCCGGCGCCAGGCTACGGTTTCTTGAGGATTGAATATAGTCAACAAACATTGCCGGAGCCTTGCCGGAACATTACAAAGCTGTAATGTTTCTCTGAGGACGTGCCGGCGGCGCCGGCAGGAGGTGGCCATTGTCCGGCCATGACAGGGAAAATCGTCCGGGCGCGGATCTTTTCCTTTCACAAAAATGCAGAATCCGGTAATTCTGTGGCTGCAAAGGAGGCAGGCGAACCTTCCGCCTTCGCCGGCAGCGACGCCGCGCGGGAGAAAATTCGCCACCGAGAAAACTCGTCCCTGAAAATCGCCGACCATCCCGCCAATCGCCCATGCCGCAACTCTATTTACAGGAATACGCCAGGAATCTCACCGGTCGCAGAGTCTGTATCGCCTGTCGGGAAGGCATTTTGCGCGATCATTTCGGGGAGATTGTCGCCGACATTAAATTTCTCGTGCGTCTGAACGTCGCCACCACCCTCTTTCACAATCTCCCCAATCGCTTCGCCAATCAGCGGCTGCTGACCGAGCTCGAAAAAAAACTTCCGGCCACCAACCTCGTCCGGGTCGCGCCGGAACTCGATTTCTACGAGGCGGTGCTCAGCCACCACGACAGCGGCGATAAACTCATCTTTCTCGAACGCCGTTACCTCATGGACCGGCAGGGTAAAAAAATCAACGCCCTGACCACCGGCCGGGTCCTCGAATCCCTCGCCGATTTCAGCGATCTGATCGGCAATGTCAATTTCAAGGATGCGATGAAGAGGATCTGCGCCAAGATCGAGGCGGGGACCTGCGACCGGGTGCACATTCTGCCGGCCGGCAAG
>JBBRGP010000281.1:0-3754 GCA_038224105.1 Desulfobulbales bacterium
GCCCTCCCCCTGGCGCTGGTGACCAGGGCGAGTACCGCTTCACTCCAGTCGCTGACCGGCAGCGGCGTTCAGGAGGCCGCGGAGGAAGGCGGCATCGGCAGGCGGCTGCAGCCCCGGGAGATCCTCGAGAAAATTCACCACTATAAAACCGGCGTGCTGTTCCAGTGCCCCTGGGCCGTTCCGGCCATTGTGGAGACCGACTTGCCGCCGATGGCGGCGGATGTCCAGGATGCCCTCTACCGTATCGGCATGGGCTGTCAGATTCTCGACGACATGGTTGACCTGCTCACCGATCTCAGGGAGATGCGGCATAATTATGTCGCCTCGGTCATCTACCACCAGGAACCGCCGATGCTTCGGCAAGCCCTGCAGGCCCTGGTGGCGGAGAGCGGCCCCGCCGGAGGGTGGATCATCGCATTTCCCGACCTGGCGGCGAGGATGAAGGCCGAGGCCCGGCGCTTTCTCGACGGCGGGCTGGGCGACCTCTTTGCCGCCGATCATCAGTCTTTTGTGCAGCCGGCCGCCACCTTCATCGCCGGGCGGATCGGTGTTGCGCTCTGACTCGGAAGAGGAAAAAGGATACCGATGCGACTGCGATTCCTCATCCACATCGCCTGCCTCAACCTGTGGCGCTCCTGGCGGGCGACCGCGGTCCTCTCGGTGTTGGTGGTGTTCGCCGTCGCCGCTTTAGTCTTTCTCGCGGCGCTGGCGATCGGCACCAATGACGCGATAATCCGTAATTCCACCGGCCTTTTTTCGGGTCATATCGCCGGAACCGGCCTTCCCCGGGAAATGCGGGCAGACAGCCTGACGGCACCGGGAGTAGCGCGGGTCCTGATCGGCCGGCACCTGCGATTGCTGGTGGAAAAGGACGATGTGATTGAGCCGATTGAGCTGATCGGTGTCGATCCCCGGCCGGAAAAAGCCCACACCACCCTGTGGAAAAAGACCGTTGCCGGCCGCTACCTTCAGCCTGGCGAACAGGCCCTCTACCTCAATCAGGATAGCGCCCGGCGACTGCAGGCGACGGTCGGCGACCAGCTCCATTTGGAACCGCTGCCCGGCAAGCGGCTGCAGACCTTGACGCTTGCCGGAATCTACATGACCGGAGCTTCCCAACTCGACCAGACCCTTGCCTTCTGTCCGGAAGAGGTTTTCCCTGCCTCAGAAGGTTTCATCTCGGCCGCGGTCTTTCTCCAGGACGGGACCTCCGTCGACAATGTCCTCCAGCAATTCCGCGAAAGTATGCCGCAGGCGACATTTCGCGCCTGGCCGGAATTCATGCCCGACCTCAAGCAGCTCATTGATTTGAACTTTGTCTGTATGGCTATCGTCATGATCCTGGTCTTCGCCCTGGTCGCGCTCGGGATCTCCTGCGCCTTTCTGATCTTCACCCTGAAGGGTCTGCGGGAGCACGGCATCATGAAGGCGATGGGGATCATGCCGCTCGACACCGCTCTCCTTCTCGTCACCCAGATCGGGGTGTTGACAGCTTTCGCTGCCGCGCTTGGCGTGGTGGCCGGTGTCGCCCTCGTGGCCGTCTTTGCCCGGCACGGCATTGATCTCAGTTCGCTCACCTCCTATAACCAATACTTTTCGGTGTCAGGGATCATTTACCCCCGCTGCACGGCCGCCGCCGTCCTCACCCCGCCGCTGCTCGCCGGGGTCTTTGGTGTTGCCGCGGCCGTCTGGCCCGCGCTCTTTGTCATGCACAAGAGTCCGGCCGACATCCTGAGGAGCGTCTAGCGTGATTGAGGTGCAGGCGGTGTCGAAACGGTTCATCTCCGGCAGGGGCCATGTCATGGCCCTCGCTGATATCTCCTTTTCCGTGGGAGACGGGCAGAGTTGTGTTCTGGCCGGAAAATCGGGGTCGGGAAAAACCACCCTGCTCAACTGTATCGGAGCGCTGGAGAGGCCGGACGGCGGCCGGATTTTCTGCAACGGCACGGACATCTGCGCCCTCGGCTGGAAACAACGGGCCCTGTTCCAGCGCCGGCAGGTCGGTTTCGTTTTTCAGTCCAGCAATCTCCTGCCCTGGCTGACCGTTGCCGAAAACCTCAGGTTTCCCCTGGAGTTGAACAACATCCACGGCAAGGAGCAAAAGGCGCGGATCGCCGAACTCCTCGCCACTTTCGGCCTGGCCGGCTATGACCGGGCCTTGCCCGGTGAGCTCTCGGGCGGCGAAACCCAGCGCATTGCCTTTGCCCGGGCCATAGCCCACAACCCGGCCCTGCTGCTGGCCGACGAACCGACCGCCAGTCTCGATTCGGTCACCGGCCTTCAGCTCATCCAACTCATGCTGTCACTCTCCGTCAGCCGGCACACCACCTTGATCATTGCCACCCATGATCCCGAACTCATTGGCCTGTCCGGCACCGCAATATACCTGAAAGATGGACATATGGAGTTCTAACCATGCCTGCAAAGAAAACCTGCGCTGTTGCTCTACTGCTCTTAATCGCCGCTTCATCCGGCTGCGGGTACCGCTACTATCTGGGGATGCACGGGCCGTCCATTAAAAATTCACCGGATATCCACCATTCCTCCAGCGAAGATGGACAATGCCTGGCTTGCCATAGCCCGGAAAAGGCCCATGAGGCCCCGCCGACCAGCCATCCCGGATTTAAGGGCTGTCTCAAGTGCCATAATGACGACATAAAGTAACCTGAGCCCCTGGCCACCGGATCTGGGTCCGATCGCCGGCAGGCCGGATTTACGGCCGCGTCCTTTGGTGACGGGGGTTTTAAAGATGGACGGATGGACGGGAAAGAGCGGGGGGATAAAGGCCCGAGAGGGCTGGCGTTTATTCCGTTTCCGGGAACTCGATGGTTTCGCACGAGTACTGGGTGTCGGTCAGGGGGTGAAGAAACCGGACAAAGAGAACGGAATCGCCGGGCCGGATCGCCGACCGCACGGCTCCGACAATCGCTGCCGGCCGATTATCGGTTGCGCCGGAGGACATCCGAACCCTGAGGAGGAGCCGGTTGCCAAGGAACCGGCCGAGCTTCTCCGTCGCCTTCCCCGGTGATGTGAAGCACAGCCCGCCTTGCATTTTTCTGAGAATGAGGCCTTGCTGCACTTTAGCATTGGCGGGTTTTTTGGATCTGCCCGCCCTTTCGAGGCGCGTGCTTTCGGTTCCGGCAGTGTCCGGATCATCGAGTACTCGAAGGAGAGTCTGCAGGACATCGTGGGCGGTGCAGAAGGTGAAGATCTTGTCGGCGAGCCGCGGAAAATCGACCCGCATTGCCATAAGATTCTCAAGGTCGAAGATATGGGCGCGCACGGTCTCTTTGGCATAAAGCGAGAGGTTCCAGGGATCGCCCGAGAGAAAGACATCGCTGCCGATGAGGTCGCCGGCGCCAGCCGTGCTTAGGTAAACCTCTTCCCCGTTCTGGTTCCTGACTAAATTGACGGTGCCGCTGTCAAAGAAGAACAGCAGTGCCTGCTGATCGCCGCGGGCGATAATCAACTCCTCCGGCTGATAGGTCTTGCGTTGCAGGGCGGTATGGAAGGCGGTGAATTCCTCCGTGGTCATCTCCTGATAGAGTTTGGCCCAGAGGGCGAAGTGAATGGCGGAATCGGGGTCGCTGAGATTCTTTTCCGCATCGCGAATGATTTCCTGGAAATCTGGGGGATTGGCGCCTTCGGTGACCGCCTGACTTTCCTCTTTTTGAGGCACCGCCGCCAGGGTCGGGGGCGGGGTCAATTCCTCTTGCTCGAGCGGCCCGCTCCCTTTCAGCAGGCTGTCAAACTC
>JBBRGP010000282.1:0-3722 GCA_038224105.1 Desulfobulbales bacterium
CTCCTCCGGCTCGACGGCCATCTGCGCGAAGGGCTGGCCAAGGCAAACCTGGCGCTTGGGCGTCCGGACCTCCAGATGATCAAGGCCGATGCGGTGCTCCCATTTTCGCTGTCGATCCTTAAAGGGCAGAGTGGCGTCGATCCCGACGCGCTCCTTGCGGCTCATGCCGAACTGGACGGCGAGCTTGGGCAGTTCTGGTCCTATGCGCCCTTACCCGACCACATCCTGTCGGGGCGGATCCTGCTTGCCGCCGATCTGTCAGGGAGCCTCTCCGCCCCCGTCTGGGACGGGGTGCTGAAGCTGCAGGGCGGCCGGTACGAAAATCTTCAGTTCGGCACCCTGCTGCAAAATATTCGCCTCGACGGCCGCTTTGACCGGCGCGGTCTGCGTATCGCCGAGATTTCCGCCGACGACGGCGGCAAGGGCACGCTGACCGGCACTGCCGAAGTCGAACTGGATGCTGCCTCGGCTCTCGCCTACCGCGGGAAAATGACCATGCGCGACCTGGCGGTCACCCGCATCGATGAGCTCCGGGTCTGGGCCGATATCGACCTGAAAGTTGAGGGCGATGCCGGCGCGGCGACGATTGCCAGTGCGGTGACGGTGCGCCGGGGCGAGGTCGACCTGGCGGTGGCGCTGCCCGCTTCGGTGCCGCAGCTCGAGGTCGCGGGTCTCGGTCAGCCGGACCGGCAGGCAAAAGAAGCGCCAGACGGGGCCGGACCGTTTGCCGCCGCCCTTGATGTTACAGTGGATATTCCGGGGCGGCTGTTCCTGCGCGGCAAGGGTCTCGATTCGGAATGGGGAGGGCGCCTGGCCATCACCGGGCCTGCAGCTACCCCGGAAATCGTCGGCGACCTGTGGGCCCGGCGCGGCCAGCTCGACGTCCTCGGCCGGACCTTTACTGTCCGCGATTCGAAGATCGCCTTCCTGGGCGGGCAACCCCCCGAACCTCTTCTTAACATAGTCGGCGTCTATAAGGCCGAAGAGTTGCTGGTCTCCGCATCGCTCGCCGGCCCAGCGAGCACGGTCAAACTGGCGCTGTCCTCCGATCCGGTGATGCCCCAGGACGAAATCCTCTCGAGAGTCCTGTTCAACAAGGCCCAGGGCAAACTGAGCGCGCTCGAGGCCGTCCAGCTTGCCAGCGCCGCCGCCGAACTGTCGGGCAAGGGCGGCGGCCTCGATCTGGCCGGATCGTTCCGTCGCTCCCTCGGGGTCGACGTGCTGCGGGTCGATGGCGGCGCAGCCGGGCCCAATGTCGCGGTCGGCAAGTATCTCGCCGAAGGGGTGTATGTCGGCACCAAGCGGGGATCAGGCCCCAGCTCAACCGGGGTCGAGGTCGAGATCGAACTGACCCCCTACCTCAAGGTGACCAGCGAAAGCACCGAGGTCGACAACAAAGCCGGTCTCCAGTTTAAATGGGATTACTGAGGGCGGCCTGGGAAAATGTGGATACTGGCCGGTTTTTGGCCGCGGGGACAGAGTTTTTTCAACATAATTCGAATCGGGGCGTGGAACCTCATCCAACTACTCTCTGATTGGAACTCCTGCGGGCATCGAATTCAGAATGGTGTCACTTGGCTGATGTCTTTTAACGGTCGCTACGCCTGCCCAAATAATCAGACCACCAACCAGTAGAATGCCCAAGCAACCGATACCGAAGGAAGGCTTTGAGTTTTTTCTTAAGCTTGTCATTTGCCATAAGCCTTCTCGCTGTTGCCGATACATCTCCTTGGCTCATTCGTATCTCCTTTCTTGTTATAGGAAAATCCTGCTGGACCATGCGAGGCGTGTTGTAGTCAAAGCCCCGATGATCCAACATTGTGGGTTCAATTGCAGGATTACCAGTTTTTGGCTTTCCAACCGTTGGTCGAACAACTCACAAATTACCTCGATTACGTTGATGTTTTTCTTTATACAAGATTTTTCCGAATCCGCAAAAGGTAGAACGGTGTTCCTGGTTTCTGCACACACTCTTCGCCATTATCCGCAGGCAGCGGAGGATCGAGCTCATGTGGTCGTCATACCGCGAGCCCCATCAACGGCGATCGCTCCACGGAGTTTCGAGAATGTCAAAGGATTATTCAAAGAAAAAAAGAAGATGACGTTTTGGCTTTTAATGTTTAATTCTCCTCCTCTAAAGAAGATAGTAAAAATCATTTTATTCCCACCTTTTCATCAAAAGGACATGTACATGAGAAGTCTTAGCGAATCCGAATCAAAACAGCTTCTTGCTGGTTATAGCGTTCCGGTAGTAAAGGAAATTATAGCCAAAGATATTGACGATGCAGTTCGAGCTGCAATCGATCTGAAGTTTCCTGTCGTACTCAAGGGCAATGGAGCAAAACTGACGCATAAAAGCGATCGAGGACTGGTCCGTCTTGGGTTATCCAATGCCACGCAGGTCCGGGAAGCGGCACAGGGAATCCTTGAATCAGCAGGCAATGATCTTGAAGGGTATTTAATCCAGCCCATGCTCAACGGTAAGCGTGAGTTTGTCGCAGGTTTGATGCGTGACCCGATGTTTGGTCCAATTGTGATGTTTGGACTTGGGGGAGTGTTTACCGAGGTGTTGGATGATGTGGTGTTTAGAGCTGTACCCATCGACGAAATAGAAGCCGAAACCATGCTTGACGAGATAAAAGCTTCTAAACTTTTAGGAGAATTTCGCGGCGAACAAGCGGCAGATAGAAAAGCCCTTGTCAACTGTCTCTTAGGGCTCTCCAAACTTGCAATTGAGCGACCGGATGTAGCGGAAGTTGATATTAATCCACTGCTTGTTGGTCCAGAAGGTCAGGTCAGTGCTGTTGATGGGTTGGTGGTGTTGCAAGAGGAGACGCCCAAGAAACCACGACCCGTTATATCCCCTGCTCTCATTGGTGATATATTTCATCCCGGATCAATTGCGTTTATCGGGGCATCAAGCGTATTTGGAAAATGGGGGATGTCATTACCCGCTAACCTTTTGGCGCATGGATACAAGGGAGATGTCTATCTGATTAACTCCAAAGGTGGAATGCAGTGGGGGAGACCTGTTTATAAAAACATATCCGAGATACCTGGACCTGTCGATCTGGCCGTTGTCACTATTCCCGCTGCATTGGTACGCGGTTTGATAAAAGATTTAAAACAAAAGGGAGTGAAGTCCGTTTTGCTGATATCTTCCGGTTTTTCGGAGACGGGAGAAGACGGCAAAGCTTTAGAGAAACAGCTTCTCCAGGATGCACGTGATGCTGGAATTGTCTTCCTTGGCCCCAATACCATGGGTATCCAGAATCCCCATGCCAACATCATCTTAACCGGAGTCCATGTAGGACCGAAACCGGGCAGTACTGCACTGATATCGCAATCTGGGAATATGGGAGTTCAATTGCTGAGTTTCGCCGATTCCCAGGGGCTGGGAATCAGAGCTTTCGGAGGAAGTGGCAATGAGGCAATGGTCGCCATAGAGGACTTTATGGAAGCTTTTGAGGTGGATGAACTCACCAAGACGGTTCTTCTCTATCTTGAGAGTGTCAAAGACGGGAAAAGATTTTTCGATTCGGCGCGGAGAGTGGGCAAGAAGAAACCGGTAATTGTCCTTAAGGGTGGGAGAACCGAAGCCGGAGATCGCGCCGCGGCAAGCCATACCGGGGCAATGGCAGCGAATTTCAGACTATTTGAGGCGCTTTGTCGTCAAACCGGTGTGGTCAGTGTCCATCAACCGGCGGATATGCTGGATGCTT
>JBBRGP010000283.1:0-3715 GCA_038224105.1 Desulfobulbales bacterium
GAATATTGTATTTCTTCTGAACGATAGCGCCCTGAGTACCTTTGCCACTGCCGTTCGGCCCGAAAACCAGAATGTTCATACCCATGTTTGTCATCTCCTTTTAGATTCTTTCAACGTTTGTCCGACAGATCCTTTCTAAGCTTGATGCACGTTTGCAAATATAACCCAATGTCATTAACTTAAGGAAAAGGTGCATGCAATGCACCCTACATCTCCCTTGAATTTCGGTAGAATATCGTGTCGTAGGGTGCACTTTGTGCACCTTCAACCACAGATGACCGAGTTAAGAGCTTAAGTTAAAATCGTAACAAGCTGAATACTATAGACCAAAATGGATCTTCGGGCCATAAAAATATCTCCGCGAAGATTTTGACATTCGCCGGGAAAGCGGTTACTTTCTGGAGCATTGCAGGTGAACAGACCGCCTCCCCTTGACGCTGAATATCCTGACCGCTCGGCAATCAGCGCATCCTCTCCGCATCCGCGGCAATACTAACGAAGAGCTTCTCCGGATATCTATGAAAGAAATACATGTCGGCATAATCGGTTTCGGGACGGTGGGAAAAGGACTGGCGCATACCTTGCTGGCCCAGAAGGAGCGGCTGCTCCAGAAGAGCGGAATCTCATTCATTCTCACCGCCGTCGCCGATATCGCCCTGCCGACCCTGCCGAAAGAATTGAGCGGCACCCGGCTCACCAATGACGCGAGCGAGATCCTCGACGACCCGAAAATCGACGTGGTGGTCGAGCTGATCGGCGGCATGGAACCGGCGAAAAGCTTTATCATGAAAGCGATCGCCAACGGCAAGCATGTGGTCACCGCCAACAAGGCCCTGCTCTCCGTGCACGGCCAAGAGATCTTCCGGGCCGCCGCCGAAAAGAATGTCGAGGTGGGCTTTGAGGCCAGTGTCGGCGGCGGCATCCCAGTCATCAAAGCGCTCAAGGAAGGGCTGGTCGCCAACCGGATCAACTATATCAAAGGGATCATGAACGGCACCGCCAACTACATCCTGTCGCAGATGACCGATCACGGCACCCCCTTTGCCGAGGTGCTGCAGGAAGCCCAGCGTCTCGGCTATGCCGAAGCGGACCCGACCTACGACGTCGAAGGGATCGATACCGCTCACAAACTGGCAATCCTGATGACCATCGCCTACGGCCAGAATGTGAAGCTTGACGACATCACCGTCGAGGGCATCGCCAACATCCAGCCGATCGATATCCGTTTCGCCAAAAAGTTCGGCTTTCGCATCAAGCTCCTGGCAATCAGCCGGAACCACGGCGACAGCGTCGAGGCCCGGGTCCATCCGACCATGGTCCCGGAAAACCATATGCTGGCGACCATCAACGGCGCTTTCAACGGTATCCAGTTCCAGGGCGACACGGTCGGCGATGTTCTGCTGTATGGCCAGGGGGCGGGGATGATGCCGACCGGCAGCGCCGTCGCCGCCGATGTCGTCGATATCGGCCGAAACATCGCCGGCGGTTGCATCAACCGGGTGCCGGCGCTTTCCTTTCGCCCGGAGCATATCGGCGAGCCGACCATCACCCCGATGAGCAAACTGGTATGCCCCTATTATTTCCGGGTCACCGCCCTGGATCGCCCGGGGGTGCTGTCGATGATCACCGGCATCTTCGGCAAGCACGGGATCTCGATCCAGTCGATGATGCAGGACGGCCGCGACATCGAAGAACCGGTCTTTATCGTTTTCCGGACCCACCGGGCAACCGAGGATGCGGTGGTCAAAGCCATTGCCGAGATCGACGCGCTCGAGGTCTGCAGCGCCCCGACCGTCAAGATTCGCATCCTCAATCCGGAATAACGGGGCGGTCATGAAATATCTGATTCTGGTCGGCGACGGCATGGGCGATTACCCGGTCGCCGAACTGGCCGGCAAGACCCCCCTCGAGGCCGCCGCCATCCCGATGATCAACGAACTGTGCGGCAAGGGCGAGTTCTTCCTCACCCGAACCGTTCCCGAAGGCTTCCCGCCGGGCAGCGACGTCGCCAATATGTCACTCATGGGCTACGATCCGGCGACGTATTACACCGGCCGCGCCCCGCTCGAGGCCGCCGCCATGCACGTTCGGCTGGCCCCCGACGAAACCGCCTTCCGCTGCAATCTGGTCACCCTCGACCACGGCGACGACGGCCGGGTGACGATGCGCGACTTCTGCGCCGGCCATATCACTAACGCCGAGGCCCACCCCCTGATCGCCATGCTCGAGGCCGAATGCGCCAGCCAAACCTTTCACTTCAAGCCCGGGGTAAGCTACCGCCACCTGGTGGTCTTCAAAGGCGACCATCCCGGTTTCGTCACCGTCCCGCCCCATGACCATATCGAGCAGGACGTCACCGCCCATTGGCAGCACTATCTCGCCGCACCGGCCTGGAAGGATCTCCTCGACCGGAGCGGAACCCTGCTCGCCAGACATCCGATCAATCTAGCGCGGATGCAGGCGGGGAAAAACCCGGCCAGCCAGATCTGGCTGTGGGGGGAAGGTAAAATGCCGAGCGTCCCGACCCTGCTGGAGCGGTTCGGGATCAGCGGCACCATGATCAGCGCCGTCGATCTCCTGAAAGGGTTGGGGGTGGTGGGCGGCCTGGCGGTCGTCGACGTCCCCGGCGCCACCGGTTATATCGACACCAACTACGAAGGCAAGGCCCGGGCGGCGCTCGACGCCCTGGAGACCGGCGATTTCGTCTTCGTTCACCTCGAGGCCCCCGATGAGGCCGGCCATCAGGGCTCGCTTGCCGACAAGATGACCGCCATCGAGGACTTCGACGGGCGGATCGTCCGGCCGATCGTCACCGAGCTGCGAAGGCGGAGCGAGGATTTCCGGGTGATCGTCACCATGGACCACTTCACCCCGCTGGCGCTGCGGACCCACGTCGCCGACGCCGTCCCCACTCTGCTCTACGACTCACGGGAGCGGGCCGCCGGCTCGGGCCTGCCGTTTTCGGAGAAGAGCTGCCGCGCCCATGACGCGGCCGTCGCGGGTGGCCTGGACGCCGGCCACAAACTCATTGAAAAACTACTCACCCATGACTAACGACGAAGCGCACCCGCCAAGGCCCCGGGAACAAATCTTTACCGCCACGGCAAGAGTACTGTATGGCGATACCGACGCCGGCGGGGTGGTCTACAACGCCAACTACCTCCGCTACTTCGAAATCGGCAGGACCGAACTGATGCGGGAGTGGGTCTGTTCCTACAGCGATATCGAGAAACTCGGGTTCGTCCTGCCGGTCACTGAATGCTGGTCGCGCTTCAAGGCCCCCGCCTTCTACGACGACCTGCTGCTCATCGAAACCACCGTCGCCGAAGTCTCCGACCTGAAATGCCGGTTCAATTACCGGATCCTCCGCCACGAGCCGGGTGCGGTGCGACCAAAGCTTCTGGTCAAGGGCTATACGGTCCATGCCGCCGTCACCAAAGAAGGCCGGCTCACCCGCCTGCCGCCGGAAATTATCCGCAAAATCGCCAGACTCGCCACGATCTCCGAGACAACCAAGAATCCCGGCGAATAATCGTTGACAGAAATTTTATTGGGTGTATATTGAGTCTCCTATCGCGGGGTGGAGCAGTCTGGTAGCTCGTCGGGCTCATAACCCGAAGGTCACAGGTTCAAATCCTGTCCCCGCTACCACAATAAATTCAAGGGGTTAAGATTAAATCTTAACCCCTTTTTTTATACCTTATTTTTCTTTCCC
>JBBRGP010000284.1:0-3713 GCA_038224105.1 Desulfobulbales bacterium
TGTCATCGGCGCCATCCAGGAGGACGGCTCGGTCAAAGGCGGCACCGGCTGGGCGGTCGAACTCGCCAAGATGTTTAATCGCCCCCTCCATGTCTTTGATCAACCGCAGAAAAAGTGGTTCACCTGGAGGAACGGCTGGACCGAAGATTCCCCGCGCATCGAATATGACACCTTCGTCGGCAGCGGAACCCGCTATCTCAGTGAGGCCGGGCGGGAAGCCATCGATAAGCTGTTTACGGTTTCCTTCGCCGACAGAAAATAACCATCCGCCCTTCCCCCGGGGGGTGGCTTCCTGCCACCCCCTTTTCCAGCCCTTTCAATCCTTTCAATGCCTTACAGGTTATTTTCTTACATAAAAACAATAAATCAACCTGTCTCAAGGTACTTATACCCATTTGTTAGGTGTCGGTTTCCTCCCTTGTTAATTGCTTTTTGCCCCGGACAGCAGTATCAGGCTGAGATACTTCTTGCATTTTGATTTCCGAATATTAAAATTACATTTAATTATTAAGTTACTGTTCACCTCCTGACTTTTCCAGGCGCCAGCCTTTGTGTCAAGTCACCGGACCGGCACCTTGCTGGCCTGGACGAGGGGAGAGGATGCGGAACCCTCGGAACCACTGCCGTTTTTCTCGGCCATGTAATTTAAGTAATTCGGCATATACTGCCACAGCGTAACATGATTAAACAGAGGAAATTCACGTGGAATTTTCGACAATTTAAACAAGAGGTGGACAATGAAGAAGACGTTAATGAGGCTGGGGTTCGGAGCTTTACTAACTGCTAATGCGCTGATTTTCAGTCAGGCAGTTCTCCCAATTACCGGTTTTGCCCTGGCCGCGGACACGGCAAAGGTGGCAGAGCCGACCGAGGCCAAGTCAATCCAGGGCAAGATCGCCAATATCTCGCAAAAGGCAAAAACCCTTGCCCTCGCCACCAGCGATGGCGGTTTTTTCCTGATGAAATTCACCGACGACACCGTACTGAAAGGGGTCGGTTCCGCCGCCGAATTTAAGGAAGAGGAGGCGGTAGTCGCCCTTTATACCACGGTCAACGGTGAAAATATTGCCACTTCCCTGGAGAAAGATGTGGTCAAACTGCCGGAAGGGGTGAAAGAGGTCAAAACCGACGAACTCGTAACACTGATGGCCAGTGATAAAAATGTCGTCGTCATCGATGCCCGCCCAACAATCAAGTACGACGAAGGCCATATCCCCGGATCAGTCTCCATTCCCTTTTCCACCCTGGTCACGATGGGCGAGGACGGGGGCAAACTGTTCGCGCCATACCAGGGTAAACACCTCGTATTTTATTGCGGAGGGCCTACCTGAACGATGAGTCCAAAATCCGCCGGTCTGGCGAAGAAATGGGGTCATAAGGATCTTTTCGTGTATGTTGATGGGCTGCCCGATTGGAATAAAACCGGTCACAGAACCGTTCCCAGTCTTGATTACATAGGGGTAGGCAATATTGTTCTGGTCGATCTGCGTGCCAAAGCCGAGGTCGAAAAAGGCTTCATTCCAAGAGCCTATTCCGTCCCCTTAGCCGAGTTGGAAGATGCCGAGGATACATTTCCAAAAAGCAAAGGAGCACCGATTTATTTTTATTCCAACCAGGATAAGGATATCGATGCCGCCCGAAAAATCGCTAAAGAATGGGGCTATAAAAACGTCTATGGCTTTTATGGGGCACTCCCCGCCTGGACCGGGGCGAGCAAAAAACTCCAGGCCGGACCGGCGCTTGTCGCCGGCGAGGAGACGCCGATCCAATGGCAGAAAAAACTCGGTACCGGCGAAATCAGCATAACCGATTTCACCAAATCCCTGCAGTCCGATCTGATATTTGTTTTAGATGCCCGCACCCCGCAGGAATTTGAGTCCGGCCATTTCCCCGGCTCGGTCAGTATTCCACTGGAACAGATGAAGAGTCGGCTGGCGGATATCCCTAAAGATAAATTTATCGTTGTCCACTGCAAGACCGGCGGACGAGGTGAGATTGGCTATAAAATGCTGAAGGAAGAAGGGTATTCGGTTAAATTTCTCAATGCCGAATGCGAATGCTCAACGACCGGTGAATATGACATCTGGTAAAGGCTAATCTCTGGTTGTATCTCCATTTTATCCCCCGCATGGTCGTCTTCACAGCCGGCCCGGAAGAAAGTGCTTTTTCGACTCCGGGCCGGTTTTGTTCCCCCCCCCTCCAGCCCTGCCTTTGCCGGTTGTTGGCGAACCGGCATTTTTCCTGATTGACAGCGATTTTATGACAGCCTACTTTCTTGGCGAGAACAGTTTTTCTCCGCTACTATTGCGAGGCACCAGGAACTCTGCCGAATGCCATTTTGATTTCGCCACTCCGCCCCTTGGCTGACCAGGCCGCGGCGGCAACTGGAATTGCAAGGTCCGGCGCACTGATCAACCTGCCTGCCTATGAAGGCTATACCTTCACCCACCGCCACCGGCAGCAGGAGGAGGAGGTTTATCTGGTCATCGCCGGCAGTGGAGTCATTCTCGTCGATGATCAGCTGCTCGACCTTGTCAAAGGGGATGCGGTGCGGGTGTCGCCGGAGACGAGACCGCAAGGTTGCTGTTTTTACCGGGACTGGCTATCGTCGCGGCACCGGCCGAAAGCAGCGGCGCCCTGCTGGATCGGCAGAAACCTTTGTCTATGGAGAATGCATGTCAAACTATAATACCGCCGGATCGCAACTTTGTCCCGGCTGCCGAAAACTCATCAACCGTACGACCGACCGCTGCCCCTATTGCGGATTAAGCCGGCCGAGCTCGGGATGGAAAAACATGTTTCTGGCAGCCGGACCGAACGCCGCCGAACGGCTGGTCACCGTGCTGATAGCGATCAATGTCATCATGCTGCTCCTTGCCCTCGTCATCGACCCGCGGCTCGGCAGCCTCAATGTCAGCCCCTTCGGTTTTCTTGCCCCCACCAACCAGAGTCTTTTGGTGCTCGGTTCGACCGGGACCATCCCCCTTTTTCAACTGCAGCGCTGGTGGTCCCTGGTCGCTGCCGGCTACCTGCACGGCGGATTGCTGCATCTGGTTTTTAACATGCTTGCCCTGCGTCAGCTCGCCCCACTGATGGTCCTCGAATACGGTCTGAACCGGACGATCATCCTTTACACCGCGGGCAGCATCAGCGGGTTTCTGATCTCCAGCCTCGCCGGAGTATCATTTACCATCGGCGCCTCGGCGGCAATCTGCAGCCTGATCGGTGCCCTGCTCTACTACGGCAGGAGCCGCGGCGGCGTCTATGGCCGAAACATCTTCAGCCAGATTGGCGGATGGGCTCTCGGCATCGCCCTGTTCGGCTTCATGGTCCCCGGCATCAACAACTGGGGACATGGCGGCGGCATGGTCGCCGGGGCGCTGCTCGGCTACCTTCTCGGCTATCAGGAAAACCGCAAAGAAACCTTGAGCCACCGCCTCCTGGCCCTGGGCTGCGCCGGCGGCACCGCCCTCATTCTCGTCTGGTCCTGCCTGAACGGTATTGGCCTGCTGTTGTTCAGGGGCTGAACACGCCCCGCCCTGTCGACCGGCGGTCCCGCTCCGAGTCGAGCACTGCCGGCCCGACCATCCGCTCAAGGCAGGCGCTTTTATTCGTTGCGGTCGATTTTCAGGATCTTACCGCCCGGTTTGAGGCTGTCGCCCTTTTTGGCTTGGATGACAGTGACGATCCCGTCCATCTCGGCGAGGATCGGG
>JBBRGP010000285.1:0-3699 GCA_038224105.1 Desulfobulbales bacterium
GGCGAGATGCTTATTATCTCCCAATTCACGCTCTATGGCGATTGTCGCAAAGGCAGAAGGCCGGGATTTTCAACAGCAGCCCCTCCGGAAATCGCCGAACCTTTATACAATCAATTTATCGAAGAAGTGCGAAGACGGAGAGTCCCTGTGGCCACCGGCATCTTTCAGGCGGAAATGGCCGTCGATCTTGTCAATGACGGGCCGGTCACCATCCTCCTTGACTCGCAAAAAATTTTTTAATAAGGATATTCAATGACCTTTAACTCTGGTTCCACCTATGCCGGTTTTACTCTCAAGACCCACACCTTTGTCCGGGAAATCGACTCGGATGTCTATATCTTCGAGCATGAACTGTTGAAATGTCCGCTTTTGGCCATCAAAAACAGCGACTCCAATAAGACCTTCACAGCAGCCTTCAACACCGTCCCCACCGATTCGACCGGAGTTGCCCATATTCTTGAACATTCAGTGCTTATGGGATCGAAAAAATATCCGATCAAGGATGTCTTCGGCGAGATCAACAAAGGCGGACTCACCACCTTTCTCAATGCCATGACCGGCGCCGACATTACCTACTACCCTTTTGCCACCCGCAACCTCAAAGAATATTTCAATATCATGGATGTCTATTGCGATGTGGTTTTCAACCCGCTGCTGGCGAAAAGCACCTTCGAACAGGAAGGCTGGCACTATCACCAGGAAGGACCGAACAGTCCGCTTGAGTTTCAAGGGGTCGTCTATAATGAGATGAAGGGCGCCTTCTCCGATCCGATTCGCCATATATTTCACAACATCTTTTCAGGTCTTATGCCCGGCTCCACCTATGCCCACGAATCCGGCGGCGATCCGAAGAACATTCCCGATCTCAGTTATGAACAATTCTGCCGCTTCCATGCCGATCATTATCATCCCAGTAACGGCATGTTCCTGGTGTATGGTGATGCACCGCTGGAAGACGAACTCAATTATCTTCAGAACAAGTTTTTATCAGCTTTTACCACCCAGGGCAAACAAGCCGGCATTGAGGAGGGTCAATCGCCTTCACAGCCGGTATTCATCACCGAAACCTATGCCGTCGACAGCAGTGATATCGCCGGCAAGACCTTCCTCGCCGTCGGAACCAGTGTGGCAACCATCGCCATGCGCCGCGAGAACACCGCCTTTCAGATCATCGCCAACATCCTTTTCAACTCGGACGGCTCACCGCTGAAGAACGCCATTGTCGGAAGTGGGCTGTGCAAGGATTTTGGCGGTTTTTTCATGGCCACCTCGTCCAGCAAAACCCTGATGATCACCTATTTGGTCGGCAGTGAAGAGCAGCATCGCGACACCTTTCTTGATCTCTACAAGACCTCCCTGGCAAAAATGGTACAGGAGGGCCTTGATCGGGATCTGGTGCTGGCCGAGCTGAATAAATTTGAATTCAACGTCCGGGAAGAGGCCAGTAAGGCCCAGCGCGGTCTTGACCTCATCAGCAAAGCAATGACCGGCCTGAAATACGGCACCGACCCAATTGACAATCTGATGAGCGAGGAACTGATCGGTTCCCTTCGGCACAAGGCGTTGAATGATGGCTATTTTGAAGAGCTTATCCGGCACTATCTGCTCGACAACCCGGCACCGGTGGTCGTCACCCTGGTCCCCGACCCGGAAAAACAAAAAAGGACCCAGGCCGAGGAGCAACAACGCTTAGCCGCCCACGATGCGGCAATTTCCGAGAACGATAGAAACGCCCGCATCAAGCATACCCGGGAATTGATGGAGGAGCAGCTGCAGCCGAACAGCGTCGAGACACTCTCGCTTCTGCCGCAGCTGTCGCTTGCCGACCTGACTACCAAAGTTGATTTTCCAAGCGTTGTGCCGACCGAGATGTTTGGCCGGCAGGTACTGGTCAGCGAGCTTGCCACCAACCATATTACCTATCTCGATGTTGGGTTTGATTTTTCCTGTCTACCGCCGGAACTCCTGCCGCTCCTTGATTTATTCGGCACCATTGTTACCGAAATCGGCACGAAAAGACTGAGCTACCAGCAGTTTGCCAAGGAAGTCGCCACCTGCACCGGATCCTTTGCCCACACCCTGACCACCTACACTCACCGCCTGCAAGGGGAGGTAACCAGACCGGTGTTCTGGGTGCATCTGAAATGTCTGCCGGAATATCTGGAGCAGGCGCTGCAGCTCCTCGCCGAGGTCTTTTCTTCGGTCTCGTTTGCCGATAGGGCACGGATTCACGAGATCGTCGACCGAGAATTCGCCTGGGCCGAACATGCCGCCCAGAGTGAAGGATACAATCTTCCGGCTACCCGGGTTTTTGCCCATCTGAGCACTGCCGGACACTATAATGAGATAGTCAACGGCGTGACTTCCTACCTGGCCCTCAAAGACCTGGCCCAGGGCTATGAAGCGAAGGAGGAAAGTTTTCTTGAATCCCTTAAGCAAATCGCCACCTTGCTCTTCAACCGCAACAACCTGCTCCTCGCCACAACCGCCGACAGCCGCGAACTCGGCCACCTCATGCAGGTCGGCGGCTGCATCGCCGATGCCCTCAGTTCCGAGCCGCAGGTCACGTACACCCTGCCACCACTGCAACTGGCGTCCCATGAGGCCTTCATCACCTCAGCCGAGGTGGTTTTCGCCGTCCAGGGCGGCAATCTGCTGAAAAAGGCCGACGGCTATAACGGCCATTTCGAGGTATTAAAGACCTATTTGTCCCGCGATTATCTGTGGAATACCGTGCGACAGATGGGCGGCGCCTACGGCTGTTTCATCCAGTTCGGGCAGTTGAGCGGCAACTTGGCCTATGTCAGCTACCGCGACCCGCAGGTGAAAAAGACCTATGACGCCTACAACGGCGTGCCGGATGTCGTCGCCGGCCTTACCCTCCCGGATAAGGTTCTCGAACAGTTGATCATCGGCACCTATGGCAATTTCGATCCGCTGCAGAGCGCCGCAGCCAAAGGGGCCACCGCCAGAAACGACTATTTGAACGGCATTGATGCCCTGTATAAGCAACAGCGGCTGACCGAAATCACCGCCACCACACTTGCCGATCTGCGTAGCTTTGCCCCGGCCTTCGCCGCCATGACGGCGAACAGCCATCGGGCGATTATCGGCAACAGAAGCAAAATCGAGGCTGCCGGAGCACTTTTCGATACCATTATTGAATTGTAGTTGAAATACCCATCAATCAAAACAACAACTTTCCAAGGAGAACAGGATGATCTACTCTTCTGAAGTCATGGAAATGTGCCGGGTGGCGCAGGGAGCCAATCATGGCCCTGCACCCATTCCTCAAGAAGGCGCATGGACAAAAGTAAAAGAAATCAGCGACATTTGCGGCCTGACCCACGGCGTCGGCTGGTGCGCCCCGCAACAGGGTGCCTGCAAGTTGACCCTCAACATCAAAAACGGCATTATCGAAGAAGCCCTGGTCGAGACCATCGGCTGCACCGGCATGACCCATTCGGCGGCTATGGCCTCGGAGATCCTGCCTGGCAAGACCATCCTTGAGGCGCTCAATACCGATCTGGTGTGCGACGCCATCAATGTGGCGATGCGCGAACTTTTCCTGCAGATCGTTTACGGACGCAGCCAGTCTGCCTTTTCGGAAGGCGGCCTGCCCATCGGCGCAGGCTTAGAGGACCTCGGCAAGGGCTTACGTTCGGTTATCGGTACCATGTACGGCACCGTCGCCAAGGG
>JBBRGP010000286.1:0-3668 GCA_038224105.1 Desulfobulbales bacterium
GGAGGAGCTGCAGAATCTGGTCAACAAAGAACTATCCGTGTGTGTCTCCACCGAGGCGGACATTGTCGAGGCCTATCGAAAATATTACGGCATTGACGAAGAGGAGGCCAGATCGTTTCTTGGGGTGGTTGAAGAAACGTCGGGAGAAATGGATGTCACCCAGGTCGATGATTTCGGGTCGATAGTTGCCGAAGCCGCCGATGATTTCGAGATTGAAGGGGATTCCGGCGACGACATCGGTGAGCAGTTTGCCGCCTCCGACGCCCCGATTATCAAACTGGTCAATGGTATTCTGATCAAGGCGGTCCAGGAGGGAATTTCCGACATCCATGTCGAGCCCTATGAAAAAACCATGCAGGTCAGATACCGAAAGGACGGCTCGCTCTTTAAATCAATGAACCTGCCGCTGACCATCAAGAATGCCCTCGTCGCCAGGCTGAAGATACTGTCGGGACTCGACATTACCGAGCGCCGGGTGCCCCAGGACGGGCGGATCAAGATGCGCATGGGGAAAAATCGCTCGGTTGACTTCCGTGTTTCCTCGCTACCGACCCTCTTCGGAGAATCAGTGGTCTTACGTATCCTTGATAAGACATCGCTGAATGTCGATCTTACCAGACTGGGGTTTGAGACCAAAACCTTCGAGATGCTGAAAAGATGTCTCAATCGGCCCCAGGGCCTGCTGCTGGTTACCGGGCCCACCGGTTCGGGCAAAACGGTTACCCTCTATTCGGCGTTGAACTCGATGAACAGTGAGGATATTAAAATCCTCACCGCCGAGGATCCGGTGGAGTTCAACTTCAAGGGAATCAACCAGGTCAACGTCCACAAAGAAGTGGGCATGACCTTTGCCGCGGCGCTCAAGGCCTTTCTCCGCCAGGACCCCGATATCATCATGGTCGGCGAGATCCGTGACATCGATACCGCCGAGATTGCCATCAAGGCGGCGATGACCGGGCATCTGGTCTTTTCGACGCTCCATACTAACGACAGTGCGGCAACCATCGGCCGCCTCGTCGATATCGGTATTCCCCCGTATATGCTCGCATCTTCAGTCACCATGGTACTCTCGCAACGGTTGGGACGAAGGCTGTGCGGCAACTGCAAGAAGGTCATCACCTATGACCCGGCAGAATTGGTCAAGATTGGTTTTCGTGAGGACGAAGTCGGTGAACTGACCCTGTACGGACCCAATGGCTGCTCGGAATGCGGCGGTCTCGGGTATAAAGGGCGGGTCGGTTTCTTCGAATTGATGGAGATCACCGACGAGGTGGCAAAAGCGATCAGCGCCGAGGTGCCTGAGGATCAGCTGCGCAAGATCGCCGTTCAGGAAGGTATGACACCCTTGCGTGATGCGGCCCTGCAGAAGGTTCGAGAAGGAATCACCAGTGTCGACGAGGCGCTGCGGCGGACGGTCGCCCACCGGGAAAGTCTGCCGGCCTACCTGGTCAATCCCGATCAGGAAAGCTATGAAGACGGCGATACGATCATCCGGGAGGGTAACAAGGATATCGATTTTTTCAAACTCATCCGCGGCGCCCTCACCGTTATTAAAGGCGGCAAGAAAATTGCCGAGCTCACCGAGCCCGGCGAATATTTCGGGGAGATGGCGGCGATTACCGGCGAGCAGCGTACCGCTTCGATAATCTCCCAGGGGAGATCGACGGTAAAGCGTTTCCCCGGCAACAAGATCGAAGAGATTATCGACAAATATCCCGATGTTTCGAGGCATCTGTTCCGGACCATGACCAGACGTCTGCAAAAATCCAACCAGATCATCGTCAAACTGGCTGGTGGGGGTGTGCGCAGACCGCCACCGGGCAGCCCTCCCGCCGATCGACAGTAGAGCGGCTGCGAGCCGGCATTTTTTCTCTTCGATCTCTTTATGCAAACCACTGAGTCCCGGAAACTGCGCCTTATCGCCTTCTTCGACGGCAGAGCCGGCCACGAGAAGCAGACCAGAGGAATAATTCAGGCCCTGCGGGATCTGGTGGCGGTGGAGGTAAGAGAAATACAGGTTAAAGCGGTTTCCCCCCTTGCCGAGTTCTGGCAGATCGCCCGACTCTTTATGCCCGGCCGACCTTGGTCCGAACCGCCGGCTGCCGGTGCCGCTCTCCTCCTCGGCACCGGCAGCCGCACCCATCTCCCAATGTTGCAGCTTAAAAAAAGGTGCGGCCTTCCTGCTGTAACCTGCATGTCTCCCCCCCGGTATCTCCGCCACCGCTTCGACCTCTGTTTTGTTCCCGCCCATGATGGGCTAAAAGAACAGGGCAATATCGTCCGGACAGTGGGGGCACCCAACTGCTCGAAAAACAAAGGCCTCCACCAGGCCGACCGCGGCCTGATCCTGCTCGGCGGAGTGGATCCGCGGAGTCACCGCTGGGACGCCGCCGCCATCACCGGCATGGTCAGGCAGCTGGTCCAGGCGGAACCCGGCCGGCGGTGGACGGTGTCGTCCTCGCCTCGAACGCCTGAGATAACGGTGCGGCAGATGCAGGACCTGGCAATTGAATTTTCCGGTTTGGATTTTTTTGACTTTACCAAGACTGGGCCAGGATGGATTGAGGAGCAGTATGATGAAAACCGGATGGTATGGGTGACCTCCGACTCGATCTCAATGATTTACGAAGCCCTGACTGCCGGATGCCAGGTCGGCATTCTGCCCATGCAATGGCGGAAGGCTAACGGCAAATTCAAGAACAACGAAGACTTCCTGCTGAGCCAGGGGCTGGTGGTGCCCTTCTCTGCCTGGCTGCAGGGCAACGCCACCTGGCGTGACCATATTGAACTTAACGAAGCGCGGCGCTGCGCTGAGCGGATCTTGCAGAAATGGTGGCCGACAAACTGACAGTGGTTCAGGTGCTTCCTGAACTTGATGAGGGCGGGGTTGAGGGTGAAACTCTCGATCTCGCGATCTTTCTCGCCCGCAATGGCTATCGCTCGGTGGTTATCTCCGGCGGTGGGCGGCTGGTGCCGCAGTTGGAGGAAAACGGCGCTCTCCATGTGCTCTGGCCGCATATCGGCGAAAAAAGCCTGCGCTGTCTTCAGTATGTCTCGAAGCTGCGCAAATTCTTAAGAGACGAACGGGTCGATATCCTCCACCTGCGGTCACGTCTGCCCGCCTGGATCGGGTATTTTGCCTGGAAGCTGTTGCCGGAAGAGTGCCGGCCGGCGCTGCTCACCACCTTTCACGGCTTTTATTCGGTGAACGCCTATTCCCGGATAATGACTAAAGGCGAGCGGGTGGCCGCGGTATCCGAGACCATCAAACAGCATATCCTCGATAATTATAAGATCGATGGGGAGCGGATCGCCCTCATCCATGGTGGCTTTGATGTCCGGGAATTCTCCCCGGATGCCGTTTCCCCCGAGCGTATCCGTTCATTGCGGGAAAAATGGCTGGCCGGACATGAGGGGAAGCCGATCATTATTCTGCCGGGTCGGCTGACCCAGTGGAAAGGCCAGGACCTGTTGATCGAAAGTCTGGCCCTCATCAAAAATCAGCAGTTTGTCGGATTGCTGATCGGCGATACCGAAGAGAACCCCTCGTTCACCCGTAGACTTGTCGAGCGCCTGCGATACCACGGCTTGACGGAAAAAATTCTCCTCGTCGGTCACTGTACCGATATGCCGGCCGCTTTGATGCTCGCCGACGTAGTCATTTCGGC
>JBBRGP010000287.1:0-3599 GCA_038224105.1 Desulfobulbales bacterium
GGTGATCAGCACCCCGGCCTTGTTTTTGACGCCGGGCACATCGGTCAGGAGAATCATTTTTTCCGCCGCCAGTGCCCCGGCGATGGCCCCGGCAACCAGATCAGCATTGATATTGAACGCCTGGCCGTCTTCCCCTACCCCGACCGGGGCAATCACCGGAATAAAATCGTTCTTACTGAGACTCTCAAGCACTCCGGTATTGATCCTGGTCACCTGGCCGACCCGTCCCAAATCGATGAGCTCCGGCGGGGCATCCTGCATCGTCTCGTCACCCTTTTTCCGCTTTACCTTGAGTTTTTTGGCGCAGACCAGATCCCCGTCCCGGCCGGAAAGGCCAACCGCCTTGCCGCCGCAATGGTTGATCAAGCCGACGATCTGCTTGTTCACCTGGCCGACCAGGACCATTTCGACGACATCCATGGTCTCTCCGTCGGTCACCCGCATCCCCTGCACATAGCTTGGCGTGATTCCCAGACGCTCGAGCAGGCTGTTGATCTGGGGGCCGCCGCCATGGACGATGATCGGATTGATCCCGACCTGCTTGAGCAGAATCACATCCAGGGCAAACTGTTTTTTCAGATGCTCATCGACCATGGCATGACCGCCATACTTGATGACAATGGTTTTATGCCTGAATTCCTGCATATAGGGCAGGGCTTCAATGAGCACTTTGGCCTTTTCAATACTCTCTTCGACGGTTTTTACCGCAGTAACCCTTCCGCTCACCCGATCCATCCTTATATTTAATCGTAAATTCAAACAGCTAAAGCCAGGCGGCGACGCCCGAAAGAAGGCCGTATTGTACTGACTCACAACCGTTTAGTAAAGTACTCTTTGTTCGACCACCCCATACCATGACTTTACATTTCCGGACCTTTACGCTACGATGGGCTCGGTAAAACCACGGGCTATGAATCATTCATGTTGACACGCGGAGGGTCCGGATGAAGACACATTACCGTTTTCCTATGTTGTTCACTCTCATTACTGTTGTTTTTTGCCTGGTTGCCGGCAGCGCGGGCCATAGCCTAGCCGCCAACGATGCGCCAATCCATGTCGAATCGAACCGCATGACCTCCACCGAGAAGTCCAACTCCGTTGTCTTCACCGGCGAAGTGGACGCCAAACAGGGCGATGTGCGGATCCGTACCGACGAGATGACGGTTTTTTACACCGCGGCGGACACTGCCAAGGGGAAAAAGGATGATAAAAAGAAAACCTCCCAGCAGGTCGAGAAACTGCTCTGCACCGGGAATGTAGAAATCACCAGGGGAGAATGGCTGGGGACGGCTAAAAAAATGGTCTATCTCTCCAAGGAGAGACAGGTTATACTTACCGATAACGCCAAGGCGTGGCAGGGCCAGAATATGGTCAGCGGCGACAAGATCATCTATTATCTGGACGAAGGTCGCTCCGAGGTCGTTGGCAGCGGCAAGGCTACAACCGCCGGTGACGGCGACGGCGGCAAGAAAAAACCTTCCCGGGTCAACATGACCATTCTCCAGAAGTAGCCGCTGCCAACATAAGAATTGATCCGTTTACCATGTCGATACTTGAAACCCGAAATATCGTCAAACGCTATGGCCCCCGAACGGTGGTCGACGGGGTGAGCCTCCAGGTCCAACCCGGGGTGGTTGTCGGCCTTCTCGGACCAAACGGCGCCGGCAAAACGACGACCTTCTATTCCATCGCCGGCTTTATTCGTCCGGATCGGGGAAATATCCTCTTCGGCGGGGAAGTTATCACCAACCTGCCTATCCACAAGCGGGCCCTCAAGGGAATCACCTACCTGGCCCAGGAGCCATCGATCTTTAAAAAATTGACGGTGGAGGAGAACGTCCGCATTATTCTCGAACCGCTGGGAATTACGAAAAACGAAATCAACAACCGCATCGACGAATTGATGGAGGATCTCAATATTACTTATCTCCGCCATAACAAAGGCCATGCCCTGTCAGGCGGAGAACGGCGGCGCGTCGAAATCATGCGTGCCTTGTCGACCCGGCCCAAGTTTATCCTCCTTGATGAACCCTTTGCCGGGATCGACCCGCTGGCGGTAATCGAACTCCAGAAAATCATCTTTAAATTGAAGGAAAAGGGGCTGGGCATTCTAATCTCCGACCATAACGTCAGAGAAACTTTACAGGTCTGCGACTTTGCCTATATTATGAACGCGGGACAGGTTCTCACCAGCGGTGTTGCCGACGATATTATCGAGAGTGAAGTTGCCCGAAAAATGTACCTCGGGGAAAATTTTCGTATGTGATTTTTTATGGCCCTCGAACTCAGACAACAGCTTAAGCTTGCTCAGAAACTGGTAATGACGCAACAGCTGCGGCAGGCCATAAAACTCCTGCAGTTGAACAGGCTCGAGCTCTCTGACGCCCTCCAGGCGGAAATCGAACAGAATCCTGCCCTCGAGGAGGATCTCTCGGTTCCTGATGCGCCCGACTCCTCCTTCTCGCTTTCCTCGACGGTTGAAGAAAAATCGCTTTCTCTGGAGCCGGACATCACTGAAAACATCAAGGTTTCGGACGGCCTGCCCGAAATCAACTGGGAGGATTACGCCAACAATTTTGATTCCAATTTCTCCTTTGCCCACGAAACACCGGCTGCCGATGCCCCATCACAATTCGACTTTATTTCCGAAAAGCCCGGACTCTCCGCCTACCTGCATTGGCAACTGGCCCATAGCAACCTCGATGCTAAAGAGTGGGAGATCGCCCAGTTCATTGTCGGCAACCTCAACCGCTACGGCTTCCTTGAAGTCGATATCGAGAAGGTCATGGAGGCTACCGACTGTGAACGCGACGACGCCGAGTATATCCTCGAGGTCATCCAGGAACTCGATCCACCGGGCATCGGGGCAAGAAATGTCAGTGAATCTCTGTTCCTGCAACTCGAGCGCCTGGGCAAGGGCAAAGGACTCGCCGCCGAGATCGTCCTCCATCACTTACCGCTGCTCGAAACCCGCAACTACAAAGCCCTGGCCAGGGAAACCGGGCGGAAAAAACCGGAGCTTGAGCGGGCGATCAATTTTATTATTGCCGAACTGACCCCCTATCCCGGTCTTCCCTACGCCACCGATACGACCAACTATATCGTCCCGGATGTTTACGTCCGAAAAATCGATGATGAATACGTCATTCAACTGAATGACGAGGACATCCCCCGGCTAAAGCTCTCGCCGGTGTACCAGGAACTCCTCAAAAAGGAGAACAATCTGGCCAAGGAGTCGCGCCAGTACATCCAGGACAAACTGAAGAACGCCGACTGGTTTATCAAATCCCTGTACCAGCGACAGCGCACCATCTATAAGGTCATGGAATCCATCCTCCGCTTTCAGCACGACTTCTTCGAACGTGGCGCTAAATATCTGAAACCGCTGATCTTAAAAGACGTCGCCGACGATATCGAGATGCACGAATCGACGGTCAGCCGGGTTACGTCCAACAAATATGTCCACACTCCCCAAGGCATCTACGAGCTGAAATATTTCTTCTCCACCGCCATTCAACGCGACGGCGAGGACGACATCGCGGCGGAATCGATCAAGACCCGGCTGAAAAAAATGATTCAGGAGGAGGACAAGAACGAGC
>JBBRGP010000288.1:0-3595 GCA_038224105.1 Desulfobulbales bacterium
GTCATGACCGCGCGGATTTCAGTATGCTCGGCGACGAATTGCTGTTCCGTACGGTTTTCCGCCTCGAGTATCGACGGCATGACCTTCTCCAGGTCGTTGGGGCTGACGACCCCGACGAGAATGCCGTTCTCCACCACCGGCAGACGCCTGATCCCGTGCGCCTGCAGCTGTTGCTGCGCCTCGGCGATGGTCTGCCGCGGAGCGATCGTCACCACCTCGGTACCCATCCACTGTTTGACAAACATTACTTTTATCTCCTCTGTTATATGCTCTTAGGGACTCGGGAAATGTTAATATACCTGGATCGCGCCAGGATTTGGGCTATATTTGGCTGCACCGATTGAGCAAAACCACAGGCGCAGCAGCGCTCCGTCGAGGATTTTGTGATTGAGGCTGCAGTCAAAGATGGTCCGAAGGCTGGATGCGTTATGGTATATTAACATTTTCCAAGTCCCTTACAGCTGCTCTACCGTCGCCGCGCACAATCCTTTGCTGGTGGTACGAAATTCAAGCTTGCCGCTGTCGCTGTTTAAGGAAAAATAGCCCTCGCGATAGTTTTTTTTCAGGGTTGTCTCACTATTGCCGATGCGAATGACCGCTCCGGCCCGAATCGTCCCCTGTACCGTGATCCTCTGGCGACAGGAGAAGCGCAGACCGTCCGTCCGGTTATGCTCACCGACACCGGGAACGAGGTTGTAGGAAACCAGGGAGGCTTTGGCGTCGGCAAGCTCTTCCTGCAGCTCCGCCAACTGAGTATGACCGCTGCCCCCCCCGAATCGTCGGTACCAGGCCTCCACGGCCGCCTGCGCCTGATAATATGCCTTCAGCAATTTTTGATGCCGGACATACCTCTCCGGCAGGGTTGCGGCGGCCAGCAGGGAATTGGGGCTGTTGTCGGTGTCGACATCAATGACCGAAATGGAGCCGCCGGCAAACAAGTCGGAACTGACGACCTTGGTCTGGCCGGTGCAGCTTATATCTTCCAGGCTTTTAATCTCGGCTTGATACGCCTCGCGACTGATCCGCACCGATCCTTTGCCGGAAATGGAACCGTTATCGATAACCGGGATATCGATATCGCCGTCGGCCTCAACCCGAGCCTCTTTGCCCATCATTCCCCCGCGAACAACGACATTGCCGCGGCTGACGATATGCGCCGATTCGATACTGCCGCCGATCAGCAGATCGCCGCCGGTGATCACCTTGAACCCGGGTTTGACCGAACCGCCGATTTCGACGGCATCGCCTGAATTGATGTTGCCGGTATGAAAATCGATATCGCCGGAGATCACATGCTTGGCGGTCACTTTAACCCCGGTATTGGCGACCACCGACAGAACCCCAGCAAATGCGGCGCGAATTTCCCCGGTTTCCGCATCGTAGAGAACATCTTCCGCCGTTTTAATGGTGAGATCTCGCCCCGGTACTTGCGGGATCTCCTGCCCGTAAATATTAACTCCGGGGATACCAGCGGTCGCCGCTACCCTGGTGGCCAGCAGCTGCCCTTTGTCAACACCGATAAAGAGCCGCCTTTCCCGGTAATCCATGCGGCCGTCGCCAAGCTCCTTGCCTGCCTGCACCCCGACCGAGACCCCGATTCGCAGCCAGCCGTTTTCGCCATGGATCGGCGGTCGCCCGCGGGCAATGACCTGCTGTTTTTGCGGTCCCTGTTCGGATTTTGCCGCCTCGATACAGGCGGCGATATTCTTCTCTCTCACCCCCCATCGAATCTTGACCTGGTCAAGGAGACCAAGAATTTCGGCCGGATCGGGCAGGACGCTGCCCGCCAGCGGCGGATAGAGTGTCAGCTTTGCCGTCCAGCCATCCTCACTGACGACCAGCAACGGTTCAACGTCGACGACCACCTGTTCTCCCGCCCCCTCTTTAATCCTGGCAAGGTGGGGATAGCCCTGGACGGTAGAAACAAGAGCCCTCTTGTCGGCGGTCAATTCGACAAAGTCACCGGCGACCAGCAGGTACCCCTCTGGGACGTTATCCCCCCTCTTTGCCGATCCCGGATCCTCGGGCCCCTCGCCTTCGAGGGCGACAAGTGTCGATCCCGCCGCCATCAGGTCGCTGACCAGAAACTCCTGGCGCTCCTCGCCCTGCCCACAGGTCATGGTTTCAGTTTGGAAAAATATCTTGAGCCTCGCTCCCACCCGGTTTCCTCCCGACAAAACCGCGGAATTGCCCTTGCCCTTTCGAGCCGGTCCGACCGCGGCGGGTATTTCCGCCATTATTATAATACATTTTTTCGTAATTACTTAATCTTACTTGGTGAACGCCGCCATTTGGCCATGACTTGGGCGACAAATCCCCGCCGGGCGTTATTTCGTTGCGGCGGCCCGACCCAAAGCAAGATCCTGATCAGCGCTGGGCCAGCCAGCGGTTTACCGCCTCGCTGACCCCTCCCCCATTGTTCGAGGCGACCGTCGGGAAGAGGGCCTGCATAGTTGCCGGGCTTTTGGCAACGACAAAGCTATTTCCCGCCCAATGGAGCAGGTCCTCATCGTTGTAGTCATTGCCGATGGCACAGACCCGTTCCCGCGCCACTCCCAATCTCGTCGCCAGCCACGCTGTCGCCCGGCTTTTCGATACGGCCGGGGCAAAGATCTCGATCCAGATCGACAGGCCGTCAAGGGGGGAGGTGGCTTTGATGACGCTGAACTGCCGCAGGGTTAGGCTGATCCGGGCGGCGAGGGCGTGACCGGTTTGGCGGTCGGCGATGCAGAGCACTTCGGTGGCGCCGCCGAAGTTTTCCACTGCCGCGGGCGATATCGGGGTGGCAAACTCACCGTAAAGTTCCAGCCGCCGTAGAAAATCAGGGTTTTCTCGGCCATGATAGCTATAAAGAAAATGTCGGGTTTCGGGCACCGGTTTATGGATCATGTAATCGAGGCCCCAACCCTCAAGCACCCCGGAAATGTGGCGGACGTCCTCGCCGGTCAGGGTCAGGCTCCGGAGGAGTTTGCCGCCCTGGAAGTCCATGATGCCCGCCCCGGTGGAAAAGATGACCTGATCCACCGGCAGGCCGCTCCGGGGTCCGGCATAGCCCAATTGCTGCCAGAGCATGGCCAGGGAATGGTTGGATCTGCCGGTGGCCAGGACGACCAGGATGCCCATCCGCCTGAGGCGGGCAAGCGCCGCCAGGTCCTCCGGATCGATCCGCTTTTGGTCGTTGAGGAGGGTCCCGTCGAGGTCGGTGACAAATAGCCCTTTGCCCAACCCTGCTCCGCCCCATCCCCGGTCCTCGGTCATCTCCATTCCTTGGCGCCCCCAGCCGGCGGTTGCGACAGCAGGTCGGCAAGGCCGCTGGCACGCTCGATATTTCTCGACAGGGCCAGCCGCAGTATCTCTTTTTCGGCCACCAGCCGCACCGCTTTTTTTGCCCTGGTGACCGCTGTATAAATCAGTTCGCGGCTGAGAATGCGGTTGTCCTGCTCGGGCAGGATGACCACCACCTCGTCAAACTCCGAACCCTGACTTTTATGAACGGTCATGGCAAAGACCGTTTCACAAAGCGGCAGACGCGAGGGGGCATAACTCAAAAAACCGCCGTCGGCTCGCTCGAACCAGACTTTCAGCTCTCTGGTCC
>JBBRGP010000289.1:0-3586 GCA_038224105.1 Desulfobulbales bacterium
ACTAGAAATTCCTGGATTGCTATAAAGTAAAATGCTTGTTCCGGCGCCTCGACCGGTGCGGTCTCGGAAGGCTGAATACCCTCCTCGTTCTCGAGCCGGAGCAGGGTATCTTCCTGTTTTTTAAATTTTTTCTTGAACCAACCTAGCATTGTTTGTTCCTGGAGGAGTTGAGGGCGTTAAACCGAGCAAAAGATAGAAGACAGCAGAACCGATTATCTTACGTAGAGATGGGTAAGAAAGCAACAAAAAGTCAACTTTCCAGTTGCTTCATCTCCCACAGCGACCATTGCTGGAAGGAACGATTCAAAGGTGACCGTCGCGGAAAGTGTTTGCAATTCCAGGTAACGGCATTACTGTAATGTGTGTTGTTTTTTTTAAATTTTGAAGGCATGACGGATTGCGGTGTGCATTGCGTGATCGCCTATTTTTGCAGAGGTTAAGGAGGATTGACAATGGCTGGATCGTGTGGTGGATCCTGTGGAACACCAACCAAGGAGTCGCAGCAGGCTGCCGCGGCGCAAAAGGAACTTGCAATAAACAAATCTCTTGGCAAGATTAAGAACAAAATCCTGGTAATGAGCGGCAAAGGGGGAGTCGGCAAGTCAACCGTCTCCGTTAACCTGGCCCTCGGCCTGGCACAGAAGGGGTATCAGGTCGGACTGATGGATGTCGACCTGCATGGCCCGGATGTGGTGCGGATGCTCAACCTGAAGGGGACTCTCGAACCGCCCGAGTCGCCCGACGCCCTGATTCCGCCGCTGAAATACAGCGACAACCTGAAGGTGGTCTCCCTTGAATACATGATGCGTGACCGCGATGAGGCGATCATCTGGCGCGGTCCTTTGAAAATTCAAGCGATCAGACAATTTGTCTCCGATATGGACTGGGGGGAGCTCGATTACTTGATCATCGACGCCCCGCCCGGTACCGGCGATGAGCCGTTGTCGGTTGCCCAGACCATTCCCCATGTCAAGGCGATTGTTGTGACCACGCCTCAGAAGGTGGCCCTGGCCGACGTCCGCAAATCGATCAATTTCTGCAAGACGGTTAAAGTTGAAATTTGTGGAATTATTGAGAATATGTCTGGATTGGTGTGTCCCCATTGCAACCAAACGGTGAATATTTTTAAATCCGGCGGCGGAGAAGATCTGGCCCGGGAACTGGATCTGCCTTTCCTTGGTAAGATACCGATGGATCCCCAGGTCGTCATGGCCGGTGATGACGGAACGCCGTACCTCACCGCCAACCTCGACAGCCCGGCCGGCCAGGCTTTCAGCAAGGTAGTGGCGGCCATCGTGGCAAGGATTCCGGCGGTCCTGGCTGCCCCTGCCGTCTCGCTGAAGGCCGCCCCCGCGGCCACCGGCTGCGGTTGTGGCGGCAGTTGTCCGTCGCAGGTGAAGAATTAATCTTCACTGGCTGCGGGCCAGTTGTAAGATATAGTGGCCTGTTCATAAGGGGTTGGCGCTCGCGTGGCGTCAGCCCCTCATCAATATCCGCAAAAAAAAACAAGCTATGATAATAAAACAGATGATAGTGGGGTCGATGGCAGTCTGCTGCTATATCGTCGCCTGCGAAAAAACCAAAAAGGCCGCGGTCGTTGACCCCGGCGGAGATGAGCAGAAGATTCTTGCCGAAATTAAAGCCCGGGGGCTGGAGGTTGACTACATCATTGCCACCCATGGTCACCCTGATCATGTCTGCGGCAACCGCACCATTCAGGAGGCAACCGGGGCGAAGATCATCATGCATCGGGGCGACGCGGTCTTTTTCGGCAAGCCCGAGGTGCGCAACTATTTCGCCATGCTCGGCCTCGAGCCCTCACCGGCGACGGATCGTGAAGTCGAGGACGGCGATGAAATCGTCATCGGCACCGTTACTCTCAAAGTCATCCATACCCCCGGCCACACCCCGGGCGGGATGTGTCTCTACAATGCTCCGGATCTGCTGACTGGCGATACGCTGTTCGTCGGTGGTCTGGGCAGAACGGATTTTCCCGGCGGTTCACACGAGGAGTTGCTGACCTCGATCCGCACCAGGCTGCTGGTACTACCTCTGGAGACGGTAGTCTGGCCGGGCCATGGCTACGGCGGCGAGCGCTCGACCATCGGTCTCGAAACGCGGTCGAATCCCTTTTTGTAAATTCTTGCCGGCGGGCTGGCTTTTCCGGGGCGATTTGCCCAAAACATCTTTACCGCCTCGGTAAGGACAACCCTTTCTTTTCTTTTTTGCAAAGCTATGCGTGAAATTGTTCTCGGTACCGCCGGCCATGTCGATCACGGGAAAACCAGCTTTATCCGCGCACTGACCGGCTTTGAAACGGATCGCCTGAAGGAGGAGATACAGCGCGGGATTACCATCGAACTTGGCTTTGCCTATCTTGATCTGCCCTGCGGCCACCGCATCGGTATCGTTGATGTGCCGGGCCACGAGAAGTTTGTCAAGACCATGGTGTCCGGGGTCTCCGGCATCGATATCCTCGCCTTTATCGTTGCCGCCGACGAAGGGATCATGCCTCAGACCATTGAACACTTTGAGATCTGCCGGTTGATGGGGGTGAAGCAGGGGGTGGTGGTCGTCACCAAGAAGGACCTGGTCGAGCCGGAATGGCTGGAGATGGTCACCGAGGAGATCGAAGAATTCTGCGCCGGCAGTTTTCTCGAGGGAGCACCGATCATTCATGTCTCGTCGACCACCGGCGAGGGGGTGGAGAAGGTTCGCGACACCCTTGACCAGATGGTCAGAAAGCACGATTTCCACGAGGTGTTCGGACCCTTTCGGCTGTCGGTCGATCGGGTGTTCGCGATGAAGGGTTTCGGTGCCGTGGTCACCGGCACGTCGATTTCCGGACGGACCTCGGTCGGCGAGGATCTACGGATCTACCCGACCGAACGGGTCGCCAAAATCCGAGGCATCCAGGTCCATGCCCAGGCGGTAACCGAAGTCGAAGCCGGGCATCGGACGGCGATCAACCTGCAGGGAGTCGATGTCGCCGAAATCGAACGGGGCATGGTCCTGGCGCCGCCGGGATCGCTTCAGGCCAACTATGTCCTCGACTGCCAGTTCCTCTACCTGGCTCTAAACGCCAAGCCCTTGAAACACCGGACGAGGATTCGGGTGCATCTCGGTACCGCCGAGATCCTCGGCCGGGTATCCCTTCTCGATCGCGACGAACTGAAGCCCGGCGAGGAGGCGGCCGTCCAGCTGCTTCTTGAGCATACCGCCGCCGTCTGGCCCGGCGATCGCTACGTCATTCGCAGCTATTCCCCGGTCGCCACCATCGGCGGGGGTATGGTTATCGGCAACGTCTCGCCCCGCAAACGCAAAAGGCTCCAGGAAAAGGACCGGGAGTACAACCGGCGGATGCTGACGGTTTTAATGCATGGCACGGTTGAGGAAAAGGTTCTTTTTTTTCTACGCGAGAGCGGCGAGCTGGGCCTCACCGCCGATGAACTGGGGATCCGCCTCGGCTTGTTCGGAAAACACCTGAAAAAAGCCCTCAATGATCCTATTTCTACGCAGAACATGGTGGTCGTCGACTCGGCGGCACAGCGCTCTGTCGCGGTGGAAATCGCCGAGGCCAGGACCG
>JBBRGP010000290.1:0-3564 GCA_038224105.1 Desulfobulbales bacterium
CATTTTCCTCAAAAAAGGTATCGAGCTCATTATCAATAAAGATATATTCATGTCAGGAATGCAGGGAAATTTTTCCGAATACCCGGTTAACCTGATGATTGGTATCGTGGTTTTTGGCCTTGTTCTGCTTCTCCTCGACAACAAGAAATTTCCAGCCGCTCTCGTAGCCCTTGCCATAGGTATCATCTCCGGAATTGTTTTGGGTGGTTTTTCCAAACTGACGCTGTCGTTCGGGCCAACGGATATGCATTTCATCCGCCCCTCTTTGGGGGATTTCTGGACTGCCGCCATAATGCTGATCATTCCCCAGATTCCTCTGACTATCGGAAATGCCTGCGTTGGAACCGCAGATACCTGTGTCAACCTCTTTACCGGCAGTCATCATCTTTCCAAGGCCAAAGCGGGAAAATTTGCCTTATCAATGGGGATCATGAACCTTCCAACCGGATTATTAGGAGCAGTGCCCATGTGCCATGGCACTGGCGGATTGGCTGCGCATTTCCGATTTGGGGCCAGGACTGGCGGTGCACCAATTATGATTGGCATCTTTTTTGTGGTCATCGCCCTGGTCCTCGGAGAACTTGGATTTTCACTGTTGGCGATAATTCCCCAGTCGGTGCTGGGTGTACTGCTGGTATTTGCCGGTCTGGAACTCTGCCCGCTACTGCGAAGCCTTAAAACCAATGAGGAGTATTTCATTGCCCTGTTGATTGCCGGTATCGCGCTGGCCGTACCAAATATGGGATGGGCATTTGGTGTCGGTATTGCGACTGATATTTTTATAAGAAAAATGAAGATCAAAATCTAACACCCCGCACGGGGGTACGCATTTCACCGGATTCTAAAAGAAATATCTCACCCGCAGTTCTATGAGTCCGTACATCGTCGAGATGGATATAGCCGTCACGGCCGCCCGGTCCGGTAACCCCTTCGACAATTCCGCCAACCCTGAAGGACTGACCGTTGACGGACCCATCGAACAACCTGTTATTCATACTATTGCTGGAAAAATGAGGGTTCATCGACCGCCTTTCAAATAAAACTTGATTCGTCCTTGTGGAGTAACTAATGATAAGGCTGCGCGTCTTTCTCAACGACCCGAGAGGAAAAACTCAAGAGAGCTGCATGACCATGCTTCCCAGGTTGAAAGTCATTTAAGTGAAAGAGTATGGAGAACACCATGTCGGATAACGAAATGTCGAATAACGAAATATATGATGTGATTATCATCGGCGGCGGCCCCGCCGGCCTGACCGCCGGGATGTACGCCAAGCGCGCCGCCCTGAAAACCGTGCTCCTCGAACGGGGGGTCTTCGGCGGCCAGGTCGCCATAACCAAGGATGTGGAGAACTACCCCGGTTTTCAGGAGATTGGCGGCTTCGAGCTGTGCGAAAAATTTCTCCAGCACGCCAAATCGTACGACCTGGAGATTCTCGAAAAAGAGGTCACCGCCACCGAACCCGGCCTCGACTACCACTCGGTACGTCTCGCCGACGCTACCGTGTTGCGGGCCCATGCGGTTATTCTGGCGACCGGCGGTACCGCCAAAAAGTTAAATACCCCCGGTGAGCTTGAGAATTTCGGCAAAGGGGTCTCCTACTGCGCGACCTGCGACGGCTTCTTTTTCCGCGGCTTGACCGTCGCCGTCGTCGGCGGCGGCGACACCGCCCTGGAAGACGCCCTGTATCTCGCCAAGATCACCAAAAAGGTCTATCTCATCCATCGCCGGGACGCCTTTCGCGGCAGCCGCATCCTCCAGCAGCGTGTTTTAGCCGAGCCGCGGATTGAAGTCGTCTTCAATACCGTGGTCACCAGAATCAACGCCAACGCCGGCGGCGTATCCGGCATTTCCTTAAAGGATACCCAGACCGGCACCGGCCGGGAGGTGGATACCGAAGGGGTGTTCATTTTTGTCGGCTTTGCCCCGAACAACCAGCTCGTTCCAGCCGGCACTCAGATGAACACCGCCGGTTATGTTATCACCGACGAAAAATGTGAGACGAATATCCCCGGTATTTTTGCGGTCGGGGATCTGCGGCAGAAGTATGCCAACCAGATTGTCCTGGCCGCCGCCGATGGATGCACGGCGGCCCTGGCGGCGGCACATTATGTTGAAACGCGAAAAGGCGTCGCATCGTAGCCTCGGTCGCGACTCAACTCTTTTCACTTCCCATGGCCCCGGGCTGTGGCCATCGGCGACGTGTACCCGCCGGACCGCGCCGCCCCGCCATAGCCGCCCTTGGCGGTGCAAGGTTACGGCCATCGATTCCCGGGAAACCCTGACGATCTTAAAAAAGCAGTTTTTTGAAGATTTCGTCGATAGCCTGTTGCTGAATCCCCTGATTTATCAAGACATCCTTGGCGTGGTCGGCAAACTGCATTCTTTTGATCGTCGCGCTGCTGTTGCTCAGCCCCTCCTGCACCAAACAGTTGATAATCGTCGTCACATTACTGCCCTCCAGCTCGGCAGTTTCCTCCACCTGTTGGAAAAGATTAGCCGGCATGGCCAGGGTTATTGTAGTTGTCGGCTGGCCCACAGACGCTGCATTCAATTGACATATTCGTTCCTTCATGACACAACCTCCCTTTGCGATATGGTTATTGCCCTTGTCCTTTTCTTTGCGCAGACTCGGATGCGGATCTTTATCGCCCAAATTCATACCAGCATACGTATGCATTTATATAAAAAATTCAAGATGGGCTTGGCCTTTCCCAAGCCCATCAAAATCGGATATCCGCCATAAAGTGACTTAACGCCTTCGACCACTTTGAGAGCAGGGCGTGTTGCCAAACATATCGAGACACCCAATTATCTATCGATTGGTGTCTACTGGCGGCAGGCTCGGCAAACATTCGCGTCCCTCGCCGGGATGATCCCCCAGTTGAAAGTCGAAGTACTCGAGCCGGTCCTCTGCAAAGGTGTCCCGACACGCGAGGTCTTTGCCGCCCTGGATCGCCTGGCGGAGTCCATTGCCACAAAACATCGGCAAAGTTAGGATCGGCGAGTTCATTGTCGAAACAGCAAGGGTTGCCACCTTGTTCACTGAGAGAGCCGGAGAACCACCATGACCCATGAATATGACATCCTCATCCTTGGCGCCGGAACCACCGCCTTTGCCGGCGCGAGAATTGCCGCGGCGGCTGGCAAAAAGGTGGCGATGATCGAGCAGTCACAGCTTGGCGGCACCTGTGTCAACTGGGGCTGTATTCCGAGCAAGACCCTGATTCACAAGGCCGAAATGTACTACGCCGCCCGCAAGGGCATGCGCTGGGGATTGAATCTCCATGCCGGCTCTCCGGATTGCGGGACCCTGATGCCCCTGAAGGAGGCGGCGGTGGAGACGATCCGGACCGCTCACTATCAGCACGAACTGGACACCACCACCAACATCTCGCTGATCCGGGGTCGCGGCCGGTTTGTTGCCCGCCAGGAAATAGAGGTTGAAAATCAGCTGTGCCGGGCGCCGCATATCCTCATCGCCACCGGCGGCCGGCCCCGTACCGCCGACCTGCCCGGTCTCGACACGGTAACCCCCCTCAACAGTTTCAGTGCCATGCACCTCC
>JBBRGP010000291.1:0-3553 GCA_038224105.1 Desulfobulbales bacterium
CGACTGGGTTGCGGACAATTTCGGCGGAGTGGCAAAGGCTATCGGCACCACCCTGGACGGTGTCGACGCGGTTCACCGCCGGACCGGGACGCCGTTTATGGAAACGGCCTCCCGGCTGGCAAGACAGGCGACTTTTTCCCAGCTGCCCCTGTGGAACCGGGAGATGCCGACCGGGGGGAAACTGCTCGAGCCGCGGCCGGTACCCGTCGATGCCCCGCTCAAGGTCGTCTATTTTCCGAGCTGCGCCAGTCGGGCCATGGGCGGGCCGGCTCGGACCGAGATCTTGCGCGAAACGCTGCCGGAAAAAACCGGCTCGCTGTTGCGGAAGGCGGGGTATGCGGTCATTTATCCGGACCGGGTCGATCGCCTCTGCTGTGGTCAGGCCTTCGAGAGCAAAGGCTTTATGGCCCAGGCCGACCGGAAATCACGGGAACTGTCCGACGCCCTCCTGGCGGTATCCGATAATGGCCGGCTGCCGGTGCTTTGCGACACCAGCCCCTGTCTCTACCGGATGCAGGCGACTCTGGATAAACGGCTGCAGCTTTTTGAGCCGATTGAATTTGTCCTTACCTTTCTGATGCACCGCCTGCAATTCACCCAGCTGGATGTCAAAGTCGCCGTCCATCCGACCTGTTCGACGCGTAAAATGGGCCTCGAGAACAAGCTCCTCCAACTGGCCCAGGCCTGCGCCAGGGAGGTGGTGATGCCGGCGGATATTTACTGCTGCGGTTTTGCCGGGGATCGGGGGTTTAATTTCCCGGAATTGAACGAATCGGCGCTGAAGGACCTGCATGACCATGTCTGCACCTGCGAGGCTGGCTATTCGACCAGCAAAACCTGCGAGATCGGTTTGTCCCTGCACGGCGGGATTCCCTACCGGTCGATTCTCTACCTGGTGGATGAGGCCAGTCGTCCTCTGAGCTGAGCGGCCTATAGCGACTGGGGAAGGCGGGAAGTCCCTGCCTTTCCTGCTTTTTCATGCTATTTCCCGGCCAACCGGTCATAGATTGCCTGGTATTGTCCCTCCCGGCGCAGCCGTTTGGTGTCCTCTTCGGCGGCGAGGTCCATGGCGATCTTCGCCTCCTCCGGCTGGAGGAAAATGTTCTGGTAGTAGTCGGTGAGGACATCCTTGGCGATGGTGACAATGACGGTGTAGATAAGGTTGACATGATCTTTTTGGGAAACGGCCCGGCCGTCTTCGATGGCCTTGACGATCACCTCGGACATCACCCGACCGTACTGCTCCCTGATTTTCGCCCTCTTTTCCGAGCCGGGGGAATCGGCGGGGAGAGTGTTGTCGACGTAGACATTGGCGTAGGCGATGAAGGTGGCGGCGGTAAAGAGATTGCTGACGCAGTCATCGCCATTGAACACCTTGTCGAGGCTGTTGAGATAGGTCGCCACCGTCCGGCAGCTCACTTCAAATTCGGGAAGCAGGGTTTTCGGATCATCGGTAATCCAACTCAGGTAATGCAGGTCGGTAATTTTTACGAACTCCTCGCCATGGGCGGCCGGGGCGGACATCGAAAAAAAGAGAAGCACGAAGGAGAGCAGGAGCAAACGGCGGATTTTCAGGGGGGGCATGGGGATCTGGTTCCTTGGGGAAAAAGAGTGAGTGAGAGGATCAAGGGGCATAGAGGACCAGGGTATGGTCTTCTCCGGCCAGTTCCTGGTCGATGATTGCCGCCAGCTTCTCCCAGTCGCCGCCGGCCAGTCCGGCCCCGATCTTCGGGTAGCCGAACCGTTTTCCGGAAAACCCTTTCTTGATGTTGGCAAAAAGTCGGCGGACCGCGTCATAATCGACCAGGACCCCGGCGCCGTGGAAGTGGAACTGGGTGTAGCCGTTGACAATGGTCAGCTCCCGGCTGTTGCGTGTGACGGTGGCGAAGGTGAAATCACCGAGTTTGTTGCGGTCGCCTTTGCCGGTGACCAGATCGGCGGCATAGGCCTCGGGGAACTCTTCCCGGATAACCCGGGCTATTCCCCCACCCATGGTGCAGAAGCAGTTGCAGCCGTGGATAATGACATCAAAGCGTCCTTCCAGGGCCAGGGTGAGCAGGTCGCCTTTTTCGATGTTCATTGGTTACTTCTCCGCATTGTCTGGGTTATTCCTCTGCCTACCGTCTCGGGACTGCCCCATGCCGGTTGATCAGTTTCACCATCTCCTCGTAGCTCTGGGCACCGACCAGGCTGTCCTTTCCCACCACCAGTGTCGGGACCGCCGTGATGCTTTTTTGTCGCGATTCCTGCCAATCTTTATCCACCTGTTGCCGATAGCTGCGAGCGCTGAGAACCTCAGCCGCTTCTTCCTCCGCCAGGCCGACGCTATGGGCAATGGCCAGCAGGATCGGGCGCTCCGCGAGATTTAGGCCATCGGCGAAATAAGCCTTGAAGGCGGCCAGATGAAAGGCCTCGCCCCGGCCTTTATCGACAGCCCACAGCCCGAGCTCCTGGGCCAGTCGGCTGTTGTAGGTCCTGGTCCTGGTCCCGAAGGGCAGGCCGAGTTCTTTCGCGGTGGTTCGCAGCTGCTCGATCATGTCGGCGATTTTCTCGGGCGAGGTCCGGAACAACTGGTTCAGGAGCTGACCCTCCTCGGGTGTTTCAGGGTGGAGGGGAAAAGCCCGCCAGCGCACACCAATTTGGTATTCTTGCCGTAATCTCTCAATACGCCCGGTAATGAAATAGCACCAGGGTCATATATAATCGGAAAAAATCTCCAGTTCAATTGGCTTCGTCATCCTGTCTACCTCCTTGAGGTTGATTGCTGCGAGTTTTGCCATGGCCTGCTGTTGCCAGCTGCAATACCCGCATTGTTTACATGATAATTATAGCTTAGGGTAAGATCAATGGAAACGGTTGCCCGGGCGGTGGTCCTCGGTTAGAAGCGACCGGGCGTCGCAGCGGCCGAATGGTGGCGTAAAAATTCCAGAACCTTTGCCATAAGGCCGTTGATTGCCAGGTATTTTTCCGGGCCAGCGGTAAACAGGGTCGCCTCAATCTGGATGAATTCGTCCGACACCAGCTCCTCCCGGCAGTGCTCGACCAACTCCCTGACCGAGGTTGGGGTGGTTTCCAGGTGAAACTGCAGACCGATGACCGACCGGCCGAGCTGGAAGGCCTGGTTCTCGCAGGCGGCGCTGCGGGCGAGATGGAGGGCCCCGGCCGGGAGATCGAAGGTTTCGCCATGCCAGTGGAACACCAGGGCGGCAGGTGGAAAGGCAAAACTTTCCGCTTCCGGCCGGGCAATTCCGGTGACGGCAAACCAGCCAATCTCCTTCTGGCTATTGGCATAGACCGCGCTGCCCATGGCATGGGCGATGAGTTGGGCGCCAAGGCAGATGCCGAGCACAGCCTTGCCGGCCTCGATGGTCCGCCGGATAAACGCTTCTTCCTCGGCAAGCCAGGGATACCGGTCTCCGTCGTTGACGCTCATCGGACCGCCCAGGACGATGAGCAAATCGACCTCGGCTGGATTGGGCAGGCTGTTCGATATAAAAAATCTGGTTGCTGTTACCTCATATCCGGCCGTATCAAGCCAGGACTGAATACTGCC
>JBBRGP010000292.1:0-3524 GCA_038224105.1 Desulfobulbales bacterium
CCGCCACCTGATCGGGCAGATGCGAGGGCTCGTGGTGGGCTTGCAGCCGCCGGAGGGCTCCCACCATCTTCTCCTTGCTGGTCAGATAGGCAGCCCCCTTATCGGCGGTGAACTCCCGTTTCCGGGAAAACCACATGACGATGAGCGAGGCGAGAAAGCCGAAAACCAGCTCCAGGAAGATGGTTACCGCCATGTAGCCGAAAAAGCCGAGGCCTCCGCCCTCCTCGTCGCTGCTGAGAAAATTGTTGAGGATATTGGCGGCAATCCGGGACAAAAAGATAACAAAGGTGTTTAAGACGCCCTGGATCAGGGAAAGGGTGACCATATCGCCACAGGCGACATGGCTGATCTCATGGGCTAGCACCGCCTCGACTTCATCCTTGGCCATGTTCTGCAATAAGCCGGTGGAGACCGCCACCAGGGCGTTATTTTTTTTCATCCCGGTGGCAAAGGCATTCATGTCGGGCGAGTCGTAGATTGCCACCTCCGGCATGCCGATTTCAGCCTGTTCGGCCATCCGCCGTACCGTCGTGTAGAGCCACTGCTCGGTCGGATTGGTCGGGTTGATGATCACCCGCGCCCCCGTCGATCGCTTGGCGATCCATTTGGACATGGCCAGTGAAAGAAACGACCCCCCCATGCCAAAGAGTGCCGCCATCACCAGGATTCCCGAAGTACTGCGGGAATCCACGCCGAGAAGACTCATGACAATACCGAGGAGCACCAGTATTGCCATGTTGGTGGCCAAAAACAGAACAATTCTAAACACGTCATCCCTCCAATTCTTTGACTTCACTGTTCCCCAGCCGATTGCCTGCCACACCCCACACGGAGGGTACGCTTTTCAGCTGAGAGCCTCGATAATGCACCATGGTAAAAAATAAACATCCTGGCACCGGAGGCAAGGAAGATCCAAGCCCTTGATACTCGCCGCGTGTCGGGATATGGCTCAGGAATAACTCAGGAGGATTTTTTTGACGATATTGCCGTCGGCGGCGCTGCCGAAATGGGCCATGATCGGCCGCATCGCCTGCATCCGGGTGGCAAATTTTGCGAATTCGATATTGCCCTCGATCCAGGCGCGAATCTCCTCTTCGCTTGCCGCCTTGGGCAGGTATTCCTCCATAATGGCGAGAAAGGGGCTGCCGCCATTACCCTGGGCGGCGAGCAGTTCCCGTTCCGACTTGATCAGCTTTTTGATGATTGCGAGAACCTGCTCGTCGCTCAGTTCCTTTTCCGGCTGCCGCCCGAATTCCCCTATCAGGACGCGGATCGCCCAGGTCCGGTCTCTGTCCTTGGCCTTCATCGCGACTTTCAATTCGCCTTTGATTCTTTCCTGTAAATTCATGATTTCATCCCCGTAACAAAACAAATTTTTCCAGTACCCTCAATGGTCCTGCCGTTGCCGAAAAGATCAACAATACCACCTTCCGGCGGAGAAACACAGCAAATTCAGATCCGGCCGGCCGGCCCGGGTCGCCCGGCCAATTTCCTTATTTTTCCTCACCTGAACTCACTGAAAAAATGGCGTACAGACCCGCAACTATGATACCATAGCAAGGCTTCGACCTTGCATCCCCGCGGCAGCCGCCCGCCCACCCAAAAAGAGGAAGACCATGACACTTTTGCCGGCCATAGAACTGGAAACCCGCCCCAATCCCGACAGCGCCGTCATCTGGTTGCACGGCCTGGGGGCGGATGGCAACGATTTCGCCCCAATAGTCAGGCAGTTACGACTTCCGCCCAGCGCGGCCATACGATTTATCTTTCCCCATGCCCCATCGATGCCGGTGACGGTCAACGGCGGCTTCGTCATGCCCGCCTGGTACGACATCCTGGAAATGCAGATTGACAAAAAGATCGACACGGCCGGCCTGCTGGCGTCGGTCAAGGCCATCGACGGCTTTGTCGACCGGGAGCTTGCCAGGGGCATCGCCTCCAAGCGTTTGGTCATTTCCGGATTTTCCCAGGGGGGAGCGGTCGCCTATCACCTGGCGCTCAGCCATGCCACACCGCTCGGCGGTCTGCTGGCCATGTCCACCTATCTGGCCACCGCCGATATCCTCACCTACACCCCGGCCAATAAAGAGATCCCGGTCAAGATCCAGCACGGCGACCGCGACCCGATCGTCCCCGAACCCCTTGGCCGTCAGGCCGCCGCGCGCCTGACCCGCGAAGGATACCAGGTCAGCTACCAAAGCTACCCGATGGAACACTCGGTCTGTCCGGAACAGATCGGTGACATCTCCAGGTGGCTGCAGACCCTGCCGCGGTGAGCGGAAGTTCTGCCGGTAAGCGCGAGAAACGGATGCACCGCCGGTCAGCACTGTGCTATAGTGATGTTGCGGCTTTTTCCCACCCCCTCTGGTACCGGAGAAAATCATGGACATACTTTCCTTTATTGCGGAACAAAAAATAACCCAGGCCATGCAGGAGCAGGATTTCAACTCTCCTAAATGGAAAAACAAGCCCCTGCCTCTCGATGACGACCGGTTTGTCCCCGACGACCTGAAAATGGCCTATAAGGTGATGAAAATGGGCGGCTACCTGCCTCCGGAAATCGAGGAACGCAAGGAAATCAAAAAACTCGAAGACCTGATCGCCGCGACCGAAGATGAACATGAGCGGCTGCAGCAGATGAAAAAGCTCAACGTCCTGCTCATGAAGATCGATGCCAAACGAACCTCACCCGTCAACATCACCAGTCAGCAGGATTATTACCGAAAGGTGGTGGAACGGATCACCCTGCGCTCCCGCGCCAAAAAATAAGCGGGCGCGAAGACAAGTCTCAGGCAAAAGACGGCTCGGTGGAGAAATCCTATGAAAACCATCATTCCCGGTGACAACCACGACGACCTCGCCCTGGCGGCGGCCCAATTTACCCGCGCCGCCCATGCCGCCGCCCTGACCGGGGCAGGCATCTCGGTCAACAGTGGCATCGCCGATTTCCGCAGCCCCGGCGGGGTGTGGTCGGTCTTCTCGCCGGACGAATACGCCACCCTCGAGGTCTTCCGCCGCCATCCGAAGAAAGCCTGGCAGCTTTACCGGGCGATGGGCAAGGACTTGCTCGGCAAGAAACCCAACCCCGCCCACCTGGTCCTCGCCGATCTGGAAAAGCGCGGCCGGCTGAAGGGGTTGGTCACCCAGAACGTCGACAATCTGCACCAGGCGGCCGGCAGCCGCAATGTCCTGGAAATTCATGGCGATCACCAGCATCTCCAGTGTCTGCGGTGCGGCCACCTCATCCCGGTGACCCAACATCATTACCGGATGAACGAAGTACCGGCCTGCGATTGCTGCAGCTACCCTTACAAGCCCAATGTCGTCCTGTTCGGCGAGGCGGTGCGGAGCCTTGACCACATCGAACGGCTTCTCGCCGGCTGCGACCTGCTGCTGGTCATCGGCACCTCGGCCCAGGTCTATCCGGCCGCCGGCCTCCCCGAACTGGTCAAACAACAGGGCGGACTCATCTACGAATTCAATCAGCACCAGACCCTTTCCCAGCCAGGCTCCCGGGGCCGTGC
>JBBRGP010000293.1:0-3518 GCA_038224105.1 Desulfobulbales bacterium
TCGGCTGAGGTTGTTTGGTTGTGGCGGGACGTCATGCCCCTGTCCTCTTGATGGTAAAATAGAGGGAGATTGTTTGGGGATGATTAGGGAAATATTAAAAGAGTGTTAGATTGCCGGGAGGGGGTTGCGGCCATTTGAAAAATGGTACACGATAAAGGGACTTCCGGATCCGGGAGGGCGCCCGGGACGCCGGACTTCAATCCCCACTGGCGGGCCCAGGCTGGCAACGCACATGCTGTATGTCACAGCACTCCGCCTGTAGACGATTGGCAGAGCAAACAGGTATCGATAACGGACGATGGCAAAAATAAATGTTCTGGTGGTTGAGGATGAAGCGGATATCCAGCAGCTGGTGAGCTATAACCTGATCAAGGCCGGGTTGAATGTCACCTGTGCCGATTCAGGGGAGGAGGCCCTGGAGAAGCTGCGGGCGGAGATAATCGATTGCGTCCTGCTCGACCTGATGCTGCCGGGAATCAGTGGTATTGAGGTGTGTCGGGTGATGCGCAAGGCGCAGGGGTACGCCTACCGCTTTATCCCCATTATCATGCTCACCGCCAAGGGGGAGGAGGAGGACATTGTCGCCGGCCTTGACTGCGGTGCCGACGACTATATCACCAAGCCGTTCAGCCCCAAAGTCCTCATTGCCAGGATCAAAGCAGTGGTCAAACGGGCCGCTGCCGACCAGAACATGACCGACGAGTCGCGGAAAACCGTAATCGTCGTCGACGGTTTGGAGATCGACAAGGGCCGGCACGAGGTGAATCTGGACGGCGCCGAGGTCCAGCTTACCACCACCGAATTCAGCATCCTCTCGCTGCTTGCCGAAAAACCAGGCTGGGTCTTCACCCGCCAGCAGATCATCGACCATGTCCGCGGCTACGATTTTCTCATTACCCCCCGGGCGGTCGATGTCCAGATTTTTGGCCTACGTAAAAAACTTGGCGAATCCGGCAAGATGATCGAAACCGTCCGCGGCATAGGTTATCGCTACCGGTCGGCCATTGAGGAGAGAGAATAAGCCCATGATCACCCCCAAAAAACTTTTCTGGCAGATCTTTCCCGCCGGAGTTCTGACACTTCTTCTGGCCATAATCGCGGTCAGCTGGTACGGAACCACCGCTCTGCAGGAGTTCTATCTCCAGGATACCGAATCGGATCTTGAGGCCCGGGCCCATCTGATCAGCGCCAAGGTTAAAGAGCACCTGGGCGACAACCGGATCGGCGATCTGAGGGAATACTGCGTCCAGGCCGGCCGGAGTTCGGGAACACGGATTACCGTCATCGCTTTCGACGGTAAAGTCATGGCCGATTCCAACGAAAATCCTGAAGTCATGGAAAACCATCGCCACCGGGCCGAGATTGCCGCGGCGTTTGTCGGAGAAGTCGGGCACACCAGGCGGTTCAGTAAAACCTTGAGGGAGAGTCTGATCTACGTCGCCATCCCGCTCACCGCGAACTCCCCGGCTTCCGCCCTTGGCCCTGCCGCGAACGGGGTAGAGGCGGTACTGAGAGTCTCGGTTTCGGTCGCCGCCCTCGACCACACCATGAAACGCATCAGAATGCAAATTGGACTGGGATCCATTGCCGTAATGGTCCTCGCCGGAATGGTGACTCTTCTCGTTTCCCGCAATATCAGCAGGCCGCTTGAACAGATGACCAAAAGTGCCGAGCGTTTTGCCAGCGGGGATTTCAGCCTGAGAATGGTGCCGGTGGTGAAAAAATCCGCCTCCCTGGAAGTCATGACCCTCGCCGCCTCCATGGATCGCATGGCCGAACTTCTGGATGAAAAAATCCAGGCCATCATCACCCAGCGGAACCAGCTGGAGGCCGTTTTTGCGAGTATGGTCGAGGCGGTTATCGCCATCGATACCGAGGAGAGGGTGATCAGTATCAACGATGCCGCCGCCCAGTTGTTTGGGGTGAACAAAGAGACCGCACCGGGAAAGATCGTCCAGCAGATTGTCCGCAATGTCCACCTCCAGCACCATATCAGCCGGACCTTGGCAACCAAGGAGACGGCGGTCGATGAAATAGTCGTCCGGGGTGAGCAGGGTGACCGATTTCTGCAAACCAACGTGGTCATCCTCGGCAACGGTTCCGGGGAAAATGTCGGGGTGCTGGTGGTCATGAACGATGTGACCAAAATCAGGCGCCTGGAAAATGTCCGGCGGGATTTCGTCGCCAATGTCTCCCATGAGCTGCGTACCCCGATCACCTCGATTCGCGGCTATGTCGAGACCCTGCTCGACGGGGCTATCGATATCCGCGAGGATGCGGTGCGCTTCTTGGAGATCATGCTGCGCCAGTCGGAGCGGCTGGCGACCATCATCGATGACCTGCTGGCCCTGTCGAGAATTGAGGAGGAAGCAAGACGGGGCGCCATTCCTCTGCTCGCCGAACCGCTTCGCCCGGTGCTTGAGGCGGCGGCGCAAACCTGCCAGCTGCAGGCTGAGAAGGCCGAGGTTGCCGTTTCTCTCGAATGCCCGGAAAGGGTGGAGGTAGAGATGAATGCCACCCTTCTCGAACAGGCGGTGGTCAATCTCCTGGTCAATGCCATCACCTACAGCCGGCCGGGCGATTCGGTGACGGTCGAGGTCCAGGTCGGTCAGGGTAAGGAGGCGGGCAAGGTCCGCATCGTCGTCCGGGACACCGGCATCGGTATTGCCAAAGAACACCTGCCGAGGCTCTTTGAACGTTTTTACCGCAGCGACAAGGCAAGGAGCCGGGCCCGTGGCGGCAGCGGCCTGGGGCTGGCCATCGTCAGACATATCGCCGAGGCCCACACCGGCGTGGTAGAGGTCAAAAGCGTCGAGGGGAAAGGTTCGGAATTTACCTTGATCGTCAACGGCCGGCTGGCGGGCTGAAGGTCCGGCGAACCGATAGCGCAAGCCACGACACGGGGCACCTCTCAGCCGAAAAGGGGAGTCCGGGTCCCGGCGAAGGCTGTTGCGATCAGTTTATGGAGAGCCGGGAGCGGCGGTGTGAAAAGGCTTTGACAAAATTGCCGCCGGCTTTTATAGTGGACAAGTTTTTAAGCGGGATTAACTCAGTGGTAGAGTGTTAGCTTCCCAAGCTGAAAGTCGCGCGTTCGAATCGCGTATCCCGCTCCAGGAAATTCAGGCACTTAGTAGATATTTTGCTAAGTGCCTTTTTTCTTTCCCCACCGTATTCCCCACCACTTAAAGAGTACGCCCGCACCCCGGTAAGTAATCGTTTATTCCGTGTAAGCTTTCCTTTTGCCGATGCCAGTGTAGGAAATATTTTGAATTTTAGAAGCTCCAAAAAGATAGTACAGCCGTTTCCCAAGGACCTTCGGAGAAGCCTATCTGCAATGCAGAACCGCCATAATGACTCCTGATAATTTTGAGTCATTCCTCCTGCTGCCCGAGGATGATTGATCCGGATCCTCACACCGCACTTCCTGCCTCACAACCATCTGTCTCAATTTCGAGTAGCACAAGTAGATTACCTTTGTTGAGCATTGAGAGTAAGAAATCCTTGCCATGTTTTTTTAG
>JBBRGP010000294.1:0-3511 GCA_038224105.1 Desulfobulbales bacterium
TCCGGGATCGGCGTCGCCATCCCCGGCCTCATCGACTCCCGCACCGGCTTTATCCACTACGTACCGAATTACCAATGGCGGGCCATCGCCCTTGCCGACACCCTGCGCGAGCGGATGGGGGTGGCGGTCTATGTCGAGAACAGCGCCAATACCCTGGCGGTCTATGAACAATGGTTCGGCCTGGGCCGGGGGATTGACAACTTCCTGCTCATCACCACCGAACACGGCATTGGTGCCGGCTTGGTGCTGGACGGCAAACTGTATCGCGGCTTTCGCGGCATCGCCGGCGAATTCGGACATACGGTGGTGGACGATAAAGGTCCCCGCTGCCGCTGCGGCCAAACCGGTTGCCTGGAGGCGATCTGCGGCAACAACGCCATCCTCCGGGAGGCTAAAGAGGCGAGCCGCTCCGGCCGGTGGCGGGCACGGGGCAGCGAGCCGACCATCGAGGAGGTGTTGGCCGAGGCCAAAGGCGGCAACCCCGCCCTGCGGGCCATCTACCACCGGGCCGGCCGGACGCTCGGCGTCGGTATCGGCAATATGGCCAAGCTCTTTGATCCGGAAAAGATCATCATCACCGGCAAGGGTGTCCTGGCCGGGGAACTGCTCTTTGGCCCGATGCGTGAAACCCTGCCGGCGGGGATCTCCTTTGCCCGGGATGCCGCGATCAGGATCTTCATTCAGGAGTGGCAGCCGACCCTCTATGCCCAGGGAGCGGCGGCTCTCGTCCTCCAGGAGGTTTACCAGAGTCCGGCCAACCGGGTGGTACCGATCATCTGAACCGTCAACCTTGCAGACCTTTGGAGACAGCTGTCGCGGATGAACAAACATCGGGAAATCTCAAAGATCGTCATTATATATGCAATATTCGGCTGTTCCTGGATCTATTTTTCCGATACCGCCCTCGGCTGGCTGGTCGACGATCCGCGGATCATGGTCAAATTCGCCATTTTCAAGGGACTCTTCTATATCATCATCACCTCGGTCCTCCTCTATTTCCTGATCGGCCGGCTGGATACCAAAATAAAACAGTCGATGGCGGCGCTCCGCGAGAGCGAGGAGCGGCTGCGCCTTCTCGTCAAGAATTCTTCGGACTGCCTGGTCATCCTCAACACCGACGGCAGTTTAAAGTTCCTCAGCCCGGCAGCCGAGAGGATCAGCGGCTATCCGGTGGCCGAATTGACCGGGAGATCGCTCGACAGCCTCATCCACCCGGATGATCTGCCCGAGGTTATGGCCGCCTGGAAGGAGGCCGTCGACCATCCTGAGAGGATCGTCACCGTCCCTTACCGGCATATCCACAAAACCCGGGAGTGGGCCTATTTCGAGGCCGTCGCCCAGAGCTTTTTGGCCGAACCGGCGATCACCGGGATTATCGCCAGCGTCCGGGACATCAGCGAACACAAAAAGGCGGACGAGGAGAACGGCAGACTGCAGATGCAGCTGACCCAGGCCCAGAAAATGGAGACGGTCGGGCGGCTGGCGGGCGGCGTCGCCCACGATTTCAACAACATGCTCGGAGTCATTCTCGGCCACGCCGAGATCGCCCAGGATCGCTTGGATCCAGGGCACCCGGTTTTTGCCGATCTCCAGGAGATCGGCAAGGCGGCCAACCGCTCCGCCGACCTGACCCGGCAGCTCCTGGCCTTTGCCCGGAAACAGACGGTGGCGCCAAGGGTCCTCGACCTCAACGAGACGGTCGGCGGGATGATCACCATGCTCAAGCGGCTGATCGGCGAAAACATAAAGATGACCTGGCAGCCGGGGGTCAGCCTGTGGCCGATCAAGATGGACCCCTCCCAGATCGATCAGACCCTGGCCAACCTCTGTGTCAACGCTCGTGATGCGATCGCCGATCGAGGCAAGGTGGTCATCGAGACCAGCGCCACCGTCGTCGACGAGGACTATTGCGCATCGCACGCCGATTGCGTCCCCGGCGAATATGTGGTGCTGATGGTCAGTGACAACGGCTGCGGCATGGCCCCTGAAACGATTTCGCACCTGTTCGAGCCCTTTTTCACCACCAAGGAAATCGGCCAGGGGACCGGACTCGGTCTGGCAACGGTTTATGGCATTGTCAGGCAAAACCACGGCTTCATCAATGTTTACAGCGAACCGGACCGAGGCACCACCTTCAAGATCTACCTGCCCCGGCACACCGCCGGGAGTGAGCGATCGATACAGAGCGAGGTGGTAAAACCGGATGCCCGGGGGCACGAAACCATCCTGCTGGTGGAGGACGAGCCGATGATCCTCGAAATGACCAATACCATGCTGAAATTGCAGGGCTACAGGGTCCTGCCCGCCGCCACCCCCGGGGAGGCAATCCGCCTGGCCCGGGAGCACGCCGGGGAAATCCACCTGCTGATGACCGACGTGATCATGCCGGAGATGAACGGCCGGGATCTCGCCAAAAACCTGTTGTCCCTATACCCGAATATCAGACGGATGTTCATGTCCGGGTACACCGCCAACGTCATTGCCCATCATGGGGTGCTCGACGAGGGTGTCCACTTCATTCAGAAGCCGTTCACCAAAAAGGAGCTTGCCGCCAAAATCAGGGAGGTGCTGGACCAGTAAAGGGAAAAGGGGACAGAATTGTTCATATCCTCGATCCAAAAGTCAAGGTGTCTCCTATCGATATTGACAGGAAACATCTCAATTTACAGTTTTGCTTAAATTGTTAAGATTGGCAAGACACATCATTACGCTGGGATTGAACCATCCCCGTTTGCCTGAATAATTCTGTTACGTCAGTCTTTTCAACTTTTCCTGCCGTTTGGCAAATAACAAAAGAGATCTCTTGTTGCTTGAACAACATGGTTTGGTATCCATAATTTCCGACCTACCTCACCACGCCGTTGATGTCTCCAGCGACGTGTTTTTCATTTTGAAGCCGGGAGAACCGGCAACCTCGTTTCATAGTGAGTGAGTTGTCGGCCCACCATACCAGGTCGACCACTTGTTAAACCCTCGAAGTCCCACCTAACAGTCTTTTCTACTGGAGCCTGGAAATGAGAAAGCGCGCCTCAGCGCAGAGTCCCGCCATCCATTTCGACTTCGCATGTCCGCCGCATCCCCTGACCGCTCTTCATGTCCTGTTTAAGTAAAACGCCTGGGTTTCCTGTAAACAAATGATTAGTGTGTAGAAATGTCAATCACCAAGTGGCTGCAGAAAGATCTCAGCCACCGCAAATAATCACTTTAATACATCGAATTACTAAAAGACAGGGAGCATAGCATGGCCATTATCACCATATCAAGAGGTTCCTACAGCAGAGGCAAGGAAGTAGCTGAAGCACTGGCGAAACGACTGGGGTATGAGTGCGTATCACGAGATATTCTACTGGAGACCTGTGAGGAATTTTCGATCCCGGAAATCAGACTGGTGAAGGCGCTTCATGACGCGCCTTCCATTCTTGAACGATTCAGCCACGGCAGGGAACGGTACGTAAGCTATTTTCGCTCGGCTTTTCTCAATCATGTGGCCAAGGATAATATCGTTTTCCAC
>JBBRGP010000295.1:0-3492 GCA_038224105.1 Desulfobulbales bacterium
TCCATCACGGGCCATGGCATCGATGGCCATGACCCCCGGGCCGCCGCCGTTGGTGACCACCGCCATGCGAGGCCCGGCCGGGCGGGGCTGTTTGGCCATCAGTTCAGCACAGTCGAAGAGCTCTTCAATACTGCGCACCCGAATCACCCCGGCCCGCTCGAAGGCGGCGTCATAGACCGAATCCTCGCCGGCCAGGGCCCCGGTATGGGAGGCGGCCGCCTGGGCCCCGGCTGGGCTGCTGCCGGCTTTCAGGACGATGATCGGTTTTATTCGCGACACCGCCCGGGCGGCGCTCATGAATTTCCGGACATTGGAGAGCTGTTCAATATAGAGAAGAATGCTTTTTGTCGCCGGGTCTTTGCCGAGATAATCGATCATGTCGCCGAAATCGACATCGAGCATCGAGCCGATGCTGACAAAGTGGCTGAAACCGATCCCCTCCGCAAAGGACATATCGAGGATAGCCGTGCAGACCGCACCGCTCTGGGAGACAAAGGCCAGGTTGCCGGGGTTGGGCATGCCGGCGGCAAAACTGGCATTCATTTTGAAACCGGGCACCATCACTCCCAGACAGTTTGGCCCGACGATGCGCATGGCGCCGGCGGCTTTGTGTATCCGTTCTTCGATGGCCCGACCCGGCGCGCCGGTCTCCTTCCCGCCGGCCGAGATGACGATTGCCGTCTTCACCTGAGCAGCCGCGCATTGGCCGATGACCTCCGGAACCTGGTCGATCGGTACGGCGACAACGGCCAGGTCGATCCGGGCATCCAGCGCCTCGATGGCCGGTGCTGCCGGTATCCCCATGATCTGAGCATATTTGGGGTTAATCGGAAACAGCCGGCCTTGAAATTCTCCACCGAGGAGGTTGTGCATCAAAGCCGAGCCGATGCAGTTGGGTCGTTCACTGGCGCCGATAACGGCGATCGAGGCGGGGCGAAAGAGCCTGTCTAAATTATGGATTCCCATGGCAACTCCTGGAGCTTCGATGGTGTATGCAAGCGGTCGGGCGGAAACGAATAGCTGGTAGAATATCATAGTTTTGCCGAGAATCCCAGCAACGATTTTACTGTTCGGCCATGGGTTCTAAGTTGCCTGGCGCTGGGGGAGGTGGCCGTGGAGTCTTGGTCAAAGCTGGCGGTAAAGAGATAGTAATTGACCATAGAGCTGGCGTCGAATAAGGTTCGGTGGATTAGGGAAAGGCCCCGTCGAGTTGCCGGCATTATCCGGAGTCACGGCGATCAAAGGGCTGTTAAATCCATTTCAATGCCTTGCCCCAAGGTGTTCCAACAATCAGCTGTCTCTTCGCCGCATGGCCGCATCTCCCCCATTGCAACCGCCGCCGAGCAAACGGCGAACCACCCCCCGACGCCCGACGGCGTCCCGGCCCGGTAGAAAAAAAAACAACGGCGGCAGGAAAAAGGGCCGGACCGCCCTGTTTCGGGATCTTCTCCTGATCAGCCTGGAGGGCCTTGGTCTGATCCTCACCGGGATGGCGGCGATTATTGTGCTGCTCGGCTATTTCGCCAACAGATTTTCCGGCACCAGTTTTCTCAATAATCTGCTGCCTTTTACCGGAGGTATCCTCGGCTTCATCCTTGTCGCCGCAGTTCTGCTCAGTCTCTGGAAGAGACTGCGGAGGTGGCTGCAGACCCGTTCCCCCTTGCTCCCGCCGGCAACTCTCTTTGGCCTGGCCCTGTTGATCGGCTGTTTTGTGCCGCCGGAACTGTTCACCCGGACCTATGGTTCGTATCGGACCCTGATCGGCGGTAAAGAGGAGGCCGGCCGGATTACCCTTGCCCACCAGGTCTATGCCGCCTATCGGCGCCTGGATAGCGGGCCGCTGGTGCACATGATCAACCGGGCCGGGCCATACTCGGAGGCCATCGCCGAAGCCGCCGAGGCTTACGCCATCGATATCGATCTTCTCAAAGGCCTTGCCGCCACGGAATCCTCCTTTCTGCCGCGGTCGAGCGGGGATGGCGGCCACGGCCTCTTTCAGATCACCCAGATTCCGGCGGTGGTGACGGCGGCGGTTAACCGGCGCTTTGCCGCGGACAGCCGGCAGCTGTCCGATCCCCGGTACAATGCCTATCTTGGGGCGGCCACCCTTCGCCACTACCTCGCTGAGATGAAGGACGACCTCTTTCTTGGTCTGCTCGCCTATAACATCGGGCCGGCCAATGGCGGTCTGCGCTTTATCATGGAAAAATACGGGGCGACCGACTTTATCACCATCCAGCCCTATCTCCTGCAGTTGCCCCGGGATTATCCGATACGCGTCCTTTCCTATTCCCTGGCCTTTCGCATCGAACGCCGCGAAGGCCGCCTGCTCGCCTATGAAGAGGGCAAAAACGCCTGGCGCATTCAGGGGCTTGGCATCCCCGGACTGTAGGTGGGGCAGGCGATCATGCCCATCCCCTCATAATCGAAATAGCGCCCCCGGGAACAGGGGAAGACGATAAGGGGGATCCCCCCAGTGTCCATATACCTTCAGGGCCATCTCCCGGCCGAGACTGGGGCTGTGCCAGCGGTGTTCTTCAATGTGCATTGTAGTCTTCCGCGGTTTCTTGAATAGAGGTGGTAATCGTCTGGATGTCTTGCAGGTCAGGGGAGCGGAAGATATAGCCGACATCGCCGAGGGCACTGCTGAAGATGCCCGGGACGCTGGCCACCTGGACGATGAAGGAACCGTAGAGAAGAGGTGATACTGGGCGGGAAAGTGTGGAGAGAGAAAAACGACATTGATGCCCCAATCCTCCTGATGGTGGGCGGAGCCGCGGCAACCGGCAACATGGGCGGGGCGACCTTTATCTGCCCGGTTAGCGGGGCCGGGCCCAGTGGTTCGGCTTGTATTACCGGTGCCTCTGCACCGGGTGATAGTGAACGAAGACCCTTCGCATCGAGTCGATTTCCCGGACCAGCAGTTCCTCGACCTGAGTGGCGATCCGGTCACCTTCGACAACGGTGAGGTCGGGGGAGACGCCGATGGTGATATTGACCACCATATAGAGACCGAACCGGTGGCCATGAATCTCCTCGATTTCAAGAACTTCATTCATTTTATTTAGTTTGTCGCGGATTTCCTCGGTGAGCTTTTTGCCGGGCAGGGTATTCATCAGGTCGGCCGCCGATTCCCGGATGATTTCCACTCCGGTAAGGAGGATGATGATCGAGACGACACCTCCGGCCAGGGGATCGACAAAGAGATAGCCCAACCGCCCGAAAATGATGCCGACGGTGGCGGCCAGGGCCGAGAAGATGTCGTTGCGGTGGTCGGCGGCCAGGGCCAGCAGGATATTGTTGTTGGTTTGTCTGCCGATTCGGTAGGTCCACAGTGAGAGCCAGATTTTCATCAGCACGGTACAGAGGGCGATCCAGAGAGCCAGCTGCGATGCCCCTTGATAATTGCTGCCGTTGCTGAGGAGCTCATAGACGTTGTTGATGGAAGACCAGAAGATGGAGTTGGCGGTGGTGATGACAAAGGCGCCGACC
>JBBRGP010000296.1:0-3490 GCA_038224105.1 Desulfobulbales bacterium
CATGAGGAAGGTGACGAGCCACTCCTCCAGATGATTCAAAATTTGGTTAAGAGATTTCAACATTGCCGTCCGATCCTCCTAGAACCCGACGGAGCCGGCCGGAACCGGACCGACTCCGTATCGTTTTGCGCTATCGAATTAACTATTTGGTAAAACCAATAGCCTGGTAAACCGCATCAATGGTCTCTTTGCCGATACGGTCGGCCATTTTCTCATGTACCGGAATGAGGACGGCCCGGAAGGCGCCGCGCTCCGCTGGAGTAAGAACCGTAACCTCGGTCTTGCCCGAGGCTTTTACCGCCTCGAGGTCCTGGTCGTTTTTATCCTTGGCGATCTTATTGGCGTAGTCGGTGGCATCGACCATCGCCTTCTCAAGCTGGCCGCGAACATCGGCTGGCAGTTCTTCCCAGAACTTCTTATTGACGATGACCGCATAGCCGAGGTAGCCGTGGTCGCTGATGGTCATGTATTTCTGGACCTCATGCATTTTCTGGGTATAGAAGTTGGAGATCGGGTTTTCGGTACCATCGACTACGCCGGTCTGCAGAGCCTGATACACCTCGGAGAAGGCCATGGTCTGCGGGATGGCCTTGAGGGCCTGCATCTGGGCCTCAAGGACCTTGGAGGACTGAATCCTGAGTTTCTTGCCTTTCAGGTCTTCGGGGGTCTTGATCGGGGTATTGGCGGAAAAGGATTTGAAGCCGTTATCCCAGTAGGCCAGCCCTTTGATGCCCTTCGGTTCGAGTTTGGCCAGCAGATTCTGGCCGGGCGCTCCTTTGGTGATTTTGTGCAGGTCTTCATAGTTGTTGAAGATGAAGGGCAGGTCGAAAACCTCGAATTCCTTGACGCCGAGAGGCCCGAACTTGGCAAGGGACGGGGCGAGCATCTGGACGGCGCCGAGCTGCAGGGCCTCCATCTCCTCTTTATCCTTGTAGAGTTGGCTGTTTGGGTACACCTCCACTTTAACCTTGCCCTGGGTCAATTCTTCCGCCCGTTTCTTGAAAAATTCGGCCGCCTGGCCTTTCGGGGTGTCAACCGCCACGACATGACTGAACTTGATCGAAATCGGCTCCGCAAAAGCCGGACTTACCAGGAGAGCCGTTGAAATGGTCAATGCCGCGAGTGTTTTAGTTGCCGTCTTAAACATATTTTCCTCCATTTGGGGTTGGTTGAATTGGCGCATCTCGGTTTGCAGGGCGAAACTGCCGCGCGGTATAGGGGAGAGCGCCGGAGACTGGACATCGGTGTGACCTTTTAGCTATAGCAAGAGCAAGGCCAATGTCGATAAAATAATATTTTTCACCATAAAATCATCCCATTGAAAATGAAATTCCGCCGGCAGGTCGATGGCGGTCACGCGAGTCGAGGCGAAAGTGGCGAAAGTCCATCCATTTTCTCCAGGGCAACGGGGGGAAATCCGCCATTTTTCCCGCTCCCGTTTGATCCCAGCAATGATCAGGATCGCCGGTTAGCTGGTGCGATGTCTCGGGGACCGCCGCCTGCTCGGCCGGACAGCTGACCTTGGAAAGTTTCTGGCGGTAATCGAAGAGAGGGTCTCGCTGGCAACGGCTAGAGCCGGCCAGACCCGGCCTCGGCTTCGCTCCCGGCCGAATTTTGCCGGTGGTCGGCGGCGGCCGCTCCCTGACTACCGGTATATCTTTGCTCTTTTATCACCTGAATTTGAGCGGCGATCTGAGGATCTTCCGGAAGATTTTTAGTAAGCGGAATAACCGCCGAGGTGAAGCTGCTCTTTTGTTGCAACTCGTAGCGCTCCTCCGCCCGGTCGATGTCCCAGCTGTTGTCTGGTACCCAGTCGAGGTTCAGAACCCCGAGGTTTTTACCCTGACTCAGGGTCTGGGTGACCAGAGTGCCGTTATCAACCCGGGGCAGGGTTTTGCCCGGCTGCTGCTGGCCGGCGGCAATGAGCACATGCACCTGAGGATATCTTTGGGCTATTTCGACATTATCGCCGGCAGGGAGATTGGAGAGGACTATGACCAGGTGGCACTCTTTTGCCAGTCGGTCGAGTTGTTCGGGAAGAACGCTACGCCAGTCGACCACTTTAGTCTCCAGGGATGCTGCCGCCAGTTGGCCGGTGAGTCCAAGAATACCGATCCTCATGCCGCCGCGGTCAATAATTCTGGCGGCAGGGAAGATCGGAGCCTGGTTCTTATCCCTGAGGTTGGCGGACAGCCACGGGAACTCCCTGGCCTCGCTTCTTTTCAGGAATTCCATGCCGGCGGCAAGATCGTTGGGTCCGACGGCCACGGCGTCGTAGCCCATCTGTTGATAGATTGCCATCAGCCCTCCGGCGGTGCGCAACTCCTGTGAATGGGCTACGGTCGGTTGCTTGAACAGCAGATTACCGGCGTCTAGAAGGAGGGCCGGAGGAGCGTCCTGGCCGGTAAGGGTGGTAATTTGAAAGGCTTTTCTGGACAGACCGCCCATTTGCCCGCTGCTTCACCCGCAGGGTTCGAGCTCCGCCAGGACATTCCCGGAGTACAAAATGCGGATTTTCTGGGCGACGGCGCGGTCGAAGGCAATGGCCTCCATCGCACCGGCGAGGGTCAATAGCAGCAGGGCCAGCAGCACGCTGAATAACGGTAAAGGGTGGGTCATAAAAAAGGACTCGCGGTGATGAACCATTTTCGGCGGACGCCGCAGTTAGGCATCTGTCAATGATGCCTGGGCGCCCCGATTGGAACGTGAGAGTAGATCGGTTCAATGATCCGACAGAATCCCGCAAATGTCAAGAAACAGGTCGGAACACCTTGGCGAAATGCAAAAAACGCTTGCTACCCACCCTTATCCGCCCTATCTCTTGTCATTCGACACCCCAAGGCAATTAAACGAGACAGGAGGTTTGCCGTATGATCTATGTTGATGCCCACGTCCATATACAGGAACATTTTGCCCTCGACCGACTCCTGGCCAGTGCCCGGCGCAATTTTTCCCGCCAACATCATCTGACCTCCCCCGGCCGGCCCGGTACTTTTTTTCTTCTCCTCACCGAGGCCAAAAATTGTGACCGTTTTTCAGACTTGAAAAAGCAGGCGGAAACCGCCTCCGGTCCCAGTCCGGGAGGGTGGCGGATCACCGCCACGGCAGAGCAGGAATCGCTGCTGGCCGTCTGCGATGACTGGCCGGAAAACCGCCTTTTTATCCTGGCCGGTCGCCAGATTGTGACGGCGGAGAGGCTCGAGGTGCTGGCTCTGGCCACTGCCGCCAAGGTTGCCGATCACCTGCCGCTACCGGAGACCGTCGCCGAAGTCCTTAAGCAACCGGGGCTGGCGGTGCTGCCTTGGGGCGCGGGGAAATGGCTGGGCAAACGGGGACAGCGTGTCAGCGCCTTTTTGAGGACCGCCGATCCCGACCGGCTGTTTGTCGGAGATAACGGCGGCCGGCCGGCATTCTGGCCGACACCCCGGCCGTTCATCACCGCCGCCGGCCGAGGCATTCGCCTCCTGCCAGGCAGTGACCCTCTGCCGCT
>JBBRGP010000297.1:0-3482 GCA_038224105.1 Desulfobulbales bacterium
GGTTCGGACAAGGTTCTTGCCCGGGTCCACAAAGGGGTGGACAAAAAGACCCATATTCTCGCCGGACGAAAGGTCAAACAGGCCGGCATGGAACTCTCCGAATACATCATGCCCGGCCTCGGCGGTCGCGAGCTTTCCGAGGAACACGCCCGGGAAAGCGCCGATGCCTTAAACCAGATCAACCCGGACTTTATCCGCCTGCGCAGCCTGGCCATCCCCAACCATGTGGCGCTCTACGAGGAATACCGGCGCGGCGAGTTCGTGAAACTCACGGACGAAGAGACGGCCGGCGAACTCCTCATTTTTCTCGAATCCCTGGCCGGGATCACCAGCACCCTGGCCAGCGACCATATCCTCAATCTCTTCGAGGATGTCCAGGGTACGTATCCCCGGGATAAGGAAAAAATGGTCGCCATCGTCAGGGATTTTCTGGCGATGGAACCGGCGGAGCGGATGATCTATCAGGTCGGGCGGCGGATGGGCTTATTTCGAGGTGTTGGCGACATGGCTAACGAGGCTAAGCGGCACCATGTCGAAACCGCCTGCGCCAATGCCGGAATTAGTCCGGACACCGTCGATGCGGCGGTAGATGAGATGATGAAGCGGTTTATCTGACCCCCCACCAGGGGGGATAAGTACCTTCACGAAGTTCATTCTTAAAAAGCAAGAAATGAACTTCTAAGGTACTAATTTCCTCGTAAAGAGAGAGGACACAATGGCCCTGTACCATCCGGAAGCGGTAAAAGATAACTGCGGCTTTGGACTGCTCGCCCATCTCACCGGCGAAGTGAGCCATAAGCTGGTCCGCACCGCCATTTCTTCTCTCGCGCGCATGACCCACCGCGGCGGCATTGCCGCCGATGGTAAAACCGGCGACGGCTGCGGTCTGCTGCTCCAGAAACCCGACGGTTTTTTCCAGGCGATCGCCGGGGAACAGGGCTGGACCCTGGGCGGCAGGTACGGGGTCGGCATGGTTTTTCTCAGTCGGGACAAGGGTTTGGCCGAAACAGGCCGGTCGATCCTTGACGAGGAGCTGGCCCGGGAGACTCTGACCGTGGTCGGCTGGCGGGAGGTGCCGGTCGACCCGGTGGTGCTTGGCAGCTTTGCCCGGAGCACCATGCCGACCATCGCCCAGGTCGTCTTCAACGGCCCCTTCGGCTGGGGCTCAAAAGACTTGGAGCGCCGGCTTTATATGGTCAAGCGGCGGGTCGAAAAGCGGGTCACCGACGATCCGGACTTCTACATCGCCAGCCTCTCCAACCTGGTGATCGTTTATAAGGGGTTGTGCCGGCCGGCCGATCTGCCGAAATTCTACCCCGATCTCGCCGACTTCCGGATGCAGTCGGCAATCTGCCTCTTTCACCAGCGTTTCTCCACCAACACCCTGCCGAGATGGCCGCTTGCCCATCCCTTTCGCTATCTGGCCCATAACGGCGAGATCAACACCATCACCGGCAACCGCCAGTGGGCGCGGTCCCGCGCCTACAAGTTCCGCTCGCCCCTGCTGCCGGACATGGCCGAGGCGGCGCCGTTTGTCAACAGCCAGGGCTCCGACTCTTCGGCACTCGACAACATGCTCGAACTGCTGCTCGCCGGCGGTATGGATCTGTTCCGCGCCTTCCGTCTGCTCATTCCGCCCGCCTGGCAGAACCACCCGGACATGGACGAGGATCTCCGCGCCTTCTACGACTTCAATTCGATGCACATGGAACCGTGGGACGGCCCGGCCGGGATCGTCATGAGCGACGGCCGTTTCGCCGCCTGCGGCCTGGACCGCAACGGCCTCAGGCCGGCCCGCTATGTCGTGACCAAGGACAATCTCATTACCCTCGCCTCCGAGGTCGGCATCTGGGATTATCAACCGGACGAGGTGCTGGAGAAGGGGAGGGTGGGGCCCGGCGAACTGCTGGTGATCGATACCCTTACCGGCCGGCGCTGGAGTTCCTGGGACATCGACCGGGAGCTGAAGAGCCGCCACCCTTATAAGAAGTGGATGGACAAATGCTGTCGCCAGCTGCGCTCCTTCGACGACGATGAGGAGCTGCCAACCGGGATGCGGGAACTTGACGACGACCGGCTGCTCCTTCACCAGAAGCTCTTCGGCTGGAGCAACGAAGAGCTGGAGCAGATGGTGGCGGTGCTTGGCGAAACCGGCCAGGAGCCGGTGGCCTCGATGGGCGACGATGCCCCGATGGCCGTTTTGTCCGGCCGGGAGCGCAGTCTCTACGACTATTTCCGGCAGATGTTCGCCCAGGTCACCAACCCGCCCATCGACCCGCTGCGCGAGCGCCATGTCATGTCGCTTGCCACCTGCATCGGCCGGGAGCAGAACGTCTTCGACGAGGCCGAAGGCCACGCCTACCGGGTGATGTTCCGGTCGCCGGTCCTCGTCGCCAGCGACCTGCAGCAGCTCATGGACCTCAGCCAGACCCACTACAAACAGGTACTCCTCGATCTCAATTACCCGAGAGGCAAGACCCTTGCGGCGGCGGTCGAGGAACTCGGCCACCGGGCCCTGGCCGCGGCGGCAGGCGGGGCGGTGCTGCTGGTCCTCTCCGACCGGGTGGTCGCCGCCGACACCCTGCCGATTCCGGCGGCGATGGCGGTGGGGGCGGTGCAGCGGACCCTGGTCAACAACCACCGGCGCTGCGACACCAATATCCTCGTCCTCACCGGTTCCGTCCGCGATGCCCACCATTTCGCGGTGCTGCTCGGAATCGGGGCGACCGCCGTCTATCCCTATCTGGCCTACGAATCGCTGGCCCGCCTGGTTGAAGAGGGGGCGATCAAGGTCGACCTCAGACAGGCGATCCGCAACTATCGCCAGGCGATCGACAAGGGTCTGTTGAAGATCCTCTCGAAGATGGGCATCGCCACCATCGCCTCCTACCGCTGCTCCCAGCTGTTCGAGGCGGTGGGTCTTTCCCGGGGGGTGACCGAGCCCTGCTTCCCCGGGGTGGTCAGCCGGATCGAGGGCGCCGGCTTTGCCGATTTTCAGGCGGACCAGGAACGGCTGGCGAAACACGCCTGGCAGCGCGGCCATCAGCCGCTCAGCCGCGGCGGCCTCTTTAAGTATATCCACGGCGGCGAATACCACGCCTACAATCCCGATGTCGTCCAGGCCCTGCAGAAAGCGGTGCGCACCGGCGATTTCGCCGACTACCGGATCTATTCGGGGCTGGTCGATAACCGGCCGGTCGCCTGCCTCCGCGACCTCCTGCGGCTGCGGCCGGGGGGTGCCCCGATCACCCTTGAGGAGGTCGAGCCGGCCGACAATTTTTATCGCCGTTTCGACTCCGCCGCCATGTCCATCGGCGCCCTCGGCCAGGAGGCGCACGAGGCCATGGCCATCGGCATGAACCGCCTCGGCGGCTTTTCCAACTGCGGTGAAGGGGGCGAAGACCCGAGCCGCTTCGGCACGGAGCGGGTGTCGAAGATCAAACAGGTCGCCTCCGGCCGCTTCGGTGTCACCCCCCACTACC
>JBBRGP010000298.1:0-3477 GCA_038224105.1 Desulfobulbales bacterium
CCATACCGCCGACGACGATCGCCTGCACCTTCGCATCCTGGAGAAGCTGCACCGGCACCATGCATCCGCCGGCTTCATGCCCGCCGTTGGCAATGGTAGTTACCGCCTTGATCGCCTTCTGGCCATCAAGCTCGACCACCGTGAAAACATCACAGTGGCCAAAATGGTCTGAACGTTCGGCCAGAAGACCGCCTGGATTGTTTGTCGGAATCGCGACGCGCATTTTTTCTCTCCTTATGTAGAGGTAGTTTCGTTGAGATTGCTGTTGTTTTTTAAGACGGCAAGTAGTGTCGCCCCTTGAATATTATTCGTGCATATGCACAATACACTCTCCGTCGCCCCTTGTCAAGCCCCCAAATCCGGACCGTTAAAACATCGAGAGGCGCCATACACGGCAGTGCCGAACAAGCAATAGACAACCCGACCGAGATCAGGTAGATTACCGGCAGGACAATATCTTGCACGCCAAGGTAAAATTCAGCACTCCCGGAGCGTTTCGTCCTATCGGAATTTACCAAGCTCCGCCAACGGGTCTACCCGTTTTTCTCAATTGCCATCGACCATGTACCGACAAGTCATCGTCATTTGCCTGCTTTTCTTGTTTTTTGGGGTAATCGGTCTCGATACCGGTTCCGCCAGCCATCCCGAAGGGAAGGCCACCATCAAGGAGCTGACCGCCACCACCTCCGCCACCCACCTTCTGGTCTTCTGTACCCTGGTAAACAGTTTTAACTCCGAAATGACCGAGATGGTGCACAGCGGCATTCCAGTCAAGTTTTCGTTTTTTATCGAGTTGTCCAAAACTACGAAAAATTGGCCGAACGAGCAGGTCGCCGCCTTCAATTTTCAGCACATCATGATCTATGACACGCTGAAAGAAAACTACCGTATCACCCTGGAGGAGGATAACAACAGGGTCCTATCATGTAAATCCCTGGCCGAGGGGCAAAAGATCCTCAATGAGATCAACGGCGCCAAAGTTGTAGCACTCAAACAGCTCATCCCGGACAACCGCTATACCCTGAAAATCCGAGCCGAACTTTATCAAAAAACTTTGCCTCTCAGCCTCCACAATGCCCTGCCCTTTTTCTCCTGGTGGGATGTGGAAACGGATTGGCATTCCATTGAGTTCACCTACTGATAGCTGATCATGAATACTCATCACCCGGAAGAAAGGCCAGGAGAAAAACAGCCGGCCACTGCCCAGCAGCTTCGGTTGAAGCAGAAGCTCCTCCGCCGGGTTATCCTGATCTGCCTCCTGCTCATCCCCTTTTTTATCTGGCTGCAGAGCATCCTGCTGAAGGGCAAGGTGGAACTGCCGATTGCCAACAACATCCTTATCTTCGCCCTTATCAACATCAACGTCCTGCTCGTGCTGTTCGTCCTCTTTCTGGTACTGCGCAATCTGGCCGAACTCCTCTTCGAGAGGCGTGCCAACCGGCTCGGCAATAAACTCAAGACCAAACTGATCGCCTCCTTTCTTTCTCTGACCCTTATCCCCACCATTCTTCTGTTTTTCGTCGCCCTCCAGTTTGTTTCGACAAGTATGGATTACTGGTTCAATGCCAGTATCGAGGACTCGCTTACCGAATCCTTGAAACTCGCCCAATCCTTGCTCCGCGAAAAAGAAGACCAGGTGACCCTGATGAGCAAAGGCATCGAGGAACGGTTAAAGGATCTCGACATGGGGGCCTATACCCCGGAGGCGATCGGCAACGCCCTGGAAAATATCCTCTCCTTCAACCCGATCAACGGTCCAGATGGTCTCAGCCTGATCACCAACGATAAAAACCTGGAGATCAGTGTCAAAGGTCCCCAGCTGCGCAGCGTCATTTTGCCGAAAGTGCCTCTCGAGGTCCTCGATCGGGTTCGGGCCGAGCATGGCCGGGAAACCCTCATCCAGGAAATGAAGCCGGGGGATCTGGTCAGCTGTGTCGCCGAAATACAGCTCGGTGGCGGCCAACTCGGCAAGGCCATTCTTATTACCTCACTGCTGGTGCGAAGCGATCAGCTGGCCCGCATGACCAGTATTTCCCAGGGGATTGAAGGCTACCGGCAACTCAAGCATTTCAAGGAACCGTTCAAGTTCTGGCTGCTGATCATCCTGCTCATCGTCACCCTGTTGGTGATCTTCGCGGCCATCTGGTTTGGTCTGTATATTTCCAGGGGGATCACCGACCCCCTGGAAAAACTGGTTCTGGCGACACGGCGGGTAGCGGACGGCGACCTGGAGTTTGTCATGGAAAGGGATTCCAAGGATGAGATGGGCCTGCTCGTCGACTCCTTTAATCAGATGACTAACAATCTTAACACCAGCAACAAGAAACTCGCCGAAACCCATGCCGCCCTGGAGCAAAGCTCCCAGGAATCGGAACAGCGACGACGCTATACGGAAATCATTCTCCAGAACGTTTCGGCCGGGGTTATCTCCCTCGACGACCACGGCAAGATCACCACCATCAACCGTTTCGCCGAGAAACTTCTCAATATCGATAAATCCCTTTTTCTTGGTTTGAATTACCAGGATGTCCTGCCGCCCTACCAGGTGACCATTGTCAACGGCTTCATTGAGGAACTGCAGGTGACCGGCAAGATCACCGTCGAGCAGCATCTGAAACTCAATGTCCTCGGCAAAAACTATTCCCTGCTCATCAATTTCACCCGCCTGGAGGATGAAGGCGGCAAACCGGTCGGCTTTGTTCTGGTCTTCGATAACCTCACCAAACTCGAGAAGATGCAGCGGATGGCGGCGTGGCGCGAGGTGGCAAGAAGAATTGCCCATGAGATAAAAAATCCCCTGACCCCCATCCAGCTCTCCGCCCAACGGCTCCGCCGACGTTACCCCGAGATCCTCGCCGAACCAAACAGCGTCTTCGATCAGTGCACCAACACCATCATCACCCAGGTCGACGAACTGAAACGACTGGTCAGCGAGTTCTCGCAATTCGCCCGCATGCCCAAGGTCCAGAAATCTCCGGACGATCTGGTTAAACTCGCGAAAAACACCCTTTTCCTGTATCAGGAGGGACATAAAAACATCACCTTCACCTGCCAGGAAAAGGTCTCTATTCCGATTTTCAGCTTTGACGCCGAACAGATCAAACGCTGCCTGATCAACCTCCTGGACAATGCTGTTGCAGTTTTGCCTGATGGCGGTAATATAGACATCGAACTCTCCCTCGACCAGGAAAAGGAAAACGTTTTTCTCAAGGTCTACGACAACGGCCCGGGCATTTCCAAAGAAAACAAACTCAAGCTTTTTGAACCCTATTTCTCCACGAAAAAGACCGGAACCGGCCTGGGACTGGCAATCGTCTCGACCATTGTTGCCGATCACAATGGCTATATCCGGGTCCAGGACAATGAACCGGCCGGATCGGTTTTCATAATCGAGCTGCCGCTCCTGAAACAGGGATAGTATCATATTGGTGCGGGCCAGGGGGGTTGCCGCCCTGCTGCCTGACAGACGCAAGGTTT
>JBBRGP010000299.1:0-3474 GCA_038224105.1 Desulfobulbales bacterium
GTCCGACCGGGAACTCGGCCTGGGCGTCTCGTCAACCCGCGCACCGATGAGGTCGAGCCGGTGGCCAAGATCTTTGCCAAGGCGGAAAAGGCCCTGGAGTATTATCGTCCGGAACAAATCTTTCTCAATACCGACTGCGGCTTCGGTTGTTTCTCTCAGCCGTTCGGTCAATGTCAAAGAAATAGCTTTCAAGAAACTCTGCGCCATTGTCGAGGCGGCAAAACTTTTAAGGAAAAAGTACTCCTGAGGCCACAACCCTTTCGCCTCTTCGACCGACCGTGGCTTGAGGGCAACTGAAGCGCAGACTATGAAAATACTGCATCTCATCAGCCAGCATCCGGAGGATACCGGCAGCGGCTTTTACCTGCAGAACCTTATCCGTCAAGCGGCGGCGGCCGGTCACCGGAATTTTCTCATTGCCGGCATGACGGGCGGGCGGATTCCCCAGGTCCCGGGAATTGACCGGGAGCATTGTCGCTTCGTCCGCTTTGGAGAAGGGGAGTTGGACTTTGCGGTGCCGGGCATGAGTAATGTCATGCCGTATCCGAGTTCCCGCTTTGATGCACTGACGTCGGTGCAGCTTGCCGCCTACGAAAAGGTCTTTGCCGAGACGATCTGCGCTGTAGTCCTGGAGTTCTCGCCGGATATCCTGCACAGTCATCATCTCTGGCTAGTGAGCGCGGTGGCCAGGAGGATTCTGCCCGACCTGCCCATGGTAACCTCCTGTCACTCCACCGACCTGAGACAATTTGTGCAGTGCCCGCATCTTCGCCAAAGAGTCCAGCCCGACTGTCTGAAAATTAACCGGGTGCTGGCCCTCAGCCGGGATCAGCGGGATAAGATCAAGGCGATCTACGGCATAAACGACCAGTGCATAGATATTGTCGGCGGCGGGTATGATGACCATCTCTTTCTCCAAATCACAAAACCACAAGCACCGCCAATCCACCTCCTTTATGCCGGAAAACTCAGCCTGGCCAAGGGGGTCGACTGGTTGCTCCGTACCTTTATCGGTCTGGAGAACCCGCGACTGCATCTGCACCTGGCCGGCTCCGGCTCCGGCGAGGAAGCGGAGCTCTGTTTGCGGCTGGCCGAAGAGGCGGGTGACCGGGTAACGCTTCACGGCCGGATAAATCAGCAGGAACTGGCCCGGCTCATGGGTTTTTGCCATATCTTTATCCTGCCCTCCTTTTACGAAGGGCTGCCGCTGGTCCTTCTTGAGGCCCTTGCTGCCGGCTGTCGCATTATTGCCACCGATCTGACGGGATGCCGGGAATTATTGGCGAAGGCCGGTCCCAATCTGGTGCACTTTGTCAGCCTGCCGGTCCTGGCCACCATCGACCAACCGGATCCGAAGGATTGGCATATACTGCAGCTCAGGCTTGCAGCTGCCATTGACGATATGGCCAAGCGGTTGCGGAGCGGGCCATCCCTTGAATCACAGGAAGTAGCGACAATCACTTCGGCCTTTAGTTGGCAGGCTGTTTTTGCGAGGATTGTCAGATCTTACGACAAGGCGATGGCGGGCTGAGGGCGGTTGTGCAGCTGGATGGCCACGGCGGCAATGTCGTCGTGTTGTTTGAAACGGGGATATTGCCGGCAGCTTGGATCTTCCGCCTGCAGCCGACGGACGTGATGGTGTACTCCCCGGAGACCGCCGCGACGATAAAGATCGGCCAGATATTGCCAATCGTCACCCTCCAGTGGATTTTCCCTGGGGAGGAAGAGGCCGTCGGTAAACAGCAGGATATCGGAGACCCCGGCAAGTTCCTGGTAGCCGTGGCGAAGAAAGTTCATCGCCTCCGGCTCGCCATTCAACACCCCGTAACTGACGTTCATCTGCAGCCGAACCCGGTGTATCTGCTCGGCAAGAAGGTCATGGATGGTGGTTATTCGGGTTGCCCGGGACTCTTTCCACAGCTGTAAGGTCTGTCTGTCGATATCGATTTCCGGGGTGATCAAGCGATAACTGCCATCATCCATAATGAGGAGGATCAAGGCGTCGCCGGTTTGACAGTATTCGAAGCGATCGTTGGCGAGACGGACCACCGCAAGGCTCGTCGACCACAGCCGGTGGCGTTCGCTGAGGGCAACATTTTCAGCAACGAGGGAGTTGCGGATTTGTCGGTTGGCGGTGTCGGCGAGGAGCGCCAGGCTGCCATTTTCTTCTTGAAAGGTCCGGGCGGCAATGCGTGCGGCGAGCAGGCCGCCGGTCAGGCCACCTCTAAATTTCCGCTTGTCGAGGCTGGTTGCCCCGTCGAAGACGCCGAACAGATCGTCATCCCGAAGGAGCACGTCCTCGTTCAGCTCACCACTGCCTTTTTCCAGCAGCCATTCCACCTGATAGCGGGGCGTGGCCGGATAGGGAAGGGGAAGAGCAAATTGTTCAGTTGAAAGATACATAATCCTCGTCAAGTGTCGCTAAATTGATGGACAGCAGTATAATAAGTGGCTTGGATAATACAAATTGCTTGTTCCTATCGATTAAGCAGGGAGTGATAGATTCTTTCTATACTGGTAAGTCGTGTGCTGCAAAACGGAGAAGAAGTGATTGAAATTCTACATAATCCTGAACATAAGGCCTGGGATGACTATGCCGTCGCCAACAGCGCGGCAACCTTCTCCCATCGTTTTTTTTGGGGAGAGAGTTTGGCAACCACCTATCGGCTGCCGATCTTTCGATTGGCGGCTAAGCGTTGTGCCGGGGAACAAAGACTTGCTGGTATTCTACCCCTGATGCTCTTTGCACCGCCGGATCGTCATATACGACTCATTTCTCTGCCCTATACCGATGCTGCCGGAATTGTCGCCGATGACCCGGAAATCGGCGCGGAACTGCTGGCCGCCGCCCTGGATCTGGCGGGCCAGCTCGGTGCCGTGCATGTCGAATTGCGCCAGGGGGGAAACACCCATTTTCATGACCGAGCCGGCGCGTGGGACGATCCCTGGACCCATATCGCCCATACCTTCAAGACCGGTCTCCGCCGTCCCCTGCCCGAATCCTCCAACCAACTCTGGACTCTCCTTCCCGCCAAGGTTCGTAACCAGGTACGCAAGGCCCGGAAATGTGGCGGTACTGTGGCGGTCGGTGGACTGGACTGTGTCGATGATTTTTATGCGGTGTTCTCGGAAAACATGCGTGACCTCGGCTCACCGGTCCATGGGCGGGAACTTTTCCAAGTGGTTTTGCATGAACAATCGCTTGCTCCCCATGTGGTTGTGGTCTCTCTTGCGGCACGGCCGGTTGCCGCCGCCATCGTGTTTACCCATAATGCCACCCTTTGCAATCCCTGGGCTTCTTCCCTCCGCAGCTATCGTCCGTACTGCCCGAACATGCTTTTATACTGGGCAATGCTTGAGCTGGCGGTGAACAGCGGCTGCCGCTGGTTCGATTTCGGCCGCTCTTCGCCGGACGCAACAAGCTGCCGCTTTAAACTTCAATGGGGGGCGGCCATGCAGCCGCTGAGCTGGCAT
>JBBRGP010000300.1:0-3456 GCA_038224105.1 Desulfobulbales bacterium
CAGGTATTTTTCTATAAACTCCTGGTCAGCAGGATCACCAAAATGAACCTCCAGCGCGCCGAGGAATTGGCCTCGGGAATGGTCGGCCAATTCTCGGATATCTCGCCGGTTGAACTCTGCCAGATGATCAACGCCAATCAAAAAACCGGCAGGCTCAATATTGAATTCGAAGAAAAACGAGCGGTTATTGCCTTCAATGAAGGAGAATTAGTCCTTGCCGAATTTAATGAATTCGTCGGCAAAGAGGCCTTTTATCGAATTCTGGCGCTGGATAACGGCCGCTTCAAATTCACGCAAGGGTTGTCGGTCAAAGACCGCCGGCTGGAAGTCATCGGCGGTTTCATGGGCATGCTCATGGAGGGAATGAAACGTCTTGACGATAAGAGAAAATAAGGGGGAACATCCCGTCAATGATTACCAGGATCACCGTGACATCAAGGACGGGGAAAAACGATTGCCGGCGATCAGGGGGGTGAGCAGGAGATTGGTCAAGAAGGAGATTTTTACCCTTTTGGAAAAAACGGATCCTGCCGAAACCGCCCGGTGCCTGGCGAACTATCCGCCGCACATCGTGGTCAACTCCCTGTTCATGGCCCTCTGCAACCCCCTGGAGCTGGTACGCTGGCATGCGATCATCGCTTTTGGCCGGCTGGTGCCGGCGATGGCCGACAAGGACCCGGAGTCGGCGAGGATCGTGATGCGCCGGCTGCTCTGGTCGTTGAACGATGAATCCGGGGGAATTGGGTGGGGAGCCCCCGAGGCCATGGCCGAGATCATGTGCCAGAGTTCCTTGCTGCGCCAGGAGTATCTGCATATGCTGTTTTCCTATATCCGGGAGGATGGCGAGGAACTCTTCCAGGATGGCAATTACCTGGAACTGCCCCAGTTGCAGCGGGGAGTATTATGGGGCATCGGCAGAATAGCTCAGGTGCACGGGGAGGAGGTGGTGGGGCGGCGGGTCGCTGGCGATATCGCCGCCTACCTCTCCTCCGCCGACCAGCAGGTTGTCGGCCTGGCTATCTGGTGCCTCGGCCTGCTCGGCGCCGCCGCCGAGGCTCCCCGCATTGCCTTTTTCCTCGATTATCCCCTGGAAATTCGGTTGTTTATCAACTCTTCGCTGAAGACGGTAACACTTGCCGAACTTGCCGCCGAGAGTCTGCGGCGGCTGAAGAACAAGGGTTCGCCAACGGATTGACTGACCGTGAGGGTGACAGTTAAATCCCGAAACCTATAAAAATTGATTGTAAAATCAACAGATACTGGTAAATAATAAGCAAAGACCCGGGTAGGTATACTAAGTATACTAGGTGTATTGCCCAGTCAACGTTCCATTGTGTCGCCGGGGGGATGACAGATGCTGAGAGGACGGTATTGGCCAGGGAAGGTCGTGCGACAGGCCCAAATCTCTCTTCATGTTGTCATGTCAGGTTCGCTTCGATGATCAGCAAAGAATTTATTCAGGATCAGATCAAGAAATCCGGGAATTTACCCACCCTTCCGGAGATTCTGGTCACCTTGCTCGATGCCTGCGACAATGATGGCTCCGCGCTCGCGGAAGTCGCCTCGATCATCAACAAAGATCCAGCTCTCAGTTTCAGGGTTCTCCAACTTGTCAATTCCGCCTATTACGGCCTGCGCAGCACCTTTACCGGAGTGGAGCAGGCGGTTGCCTACCTCGGCGTAAACAGCATCAAAAATATTGCCATTACTGCTTCAATCCATCAGGTTTTTGATCAAAAACGGCTGATGGCGGTCAAACAATTCAATATCGGGAGGTTTTGGCACCATTCCCTGATGTGTGCCACGCTCGCCAGGCGTATCGCCAAAAAAACCGGCTTTTCCTGTCCCGAGGAGGCCTACCTGTCCGGGCTGCTCCATGATATCGGCAGATTGGTTCTTATTTCGACGTTTCCCAAGCAATACGAAACCTTTCTCATTCTCTCCGATGACGTCGAGAGTGAGTTGAATGCGGAAAGGCAATTTATCGGAATGACCCACAGTGAGGCCGGGGCCTGGTTGGTGCTTAACTGGAAACTCAACTCGCTGGTGGCCGATGCCATTCGCTATCACCATCAACCCCTTAACCAGATTCAGGAAGCATTTCCTCTTGTTAAAATAGTGTATCTGGCGAGTTTGCTGTTGGAGCGCGGCCAGGACCTCGAGAGTACCCACGAGGCGGGAAATCTGCTTTTGCATTTAGGCCGGGGTGACCTCACCGCCATTCTCTAGGGGGCCGTCGAAGAGGTAGGAAGTGTGGCGGAGAGCCTGGGGGTCAAAGCGACCCTTGCCCCGGCCGACAAACACCGGCAGCAGAATGCCACAATCCTTGGGATAAACGAAACCAAAACGGCGGCGGCAAAACGGCGGGACGGTGGGTTGCCGGCAAGTAGCGGCGACGGCGAGACCGACCTCACCGGCAGGGTCAAAAATTTCTCCTTGTTATCCGGCTTTCTCGAAAACCTTGTGCAGGCGGGCGACAGCGAAGCCATTATCGCCGTATTCGAGCAAGCAATGAAGATCCTTTTCGACATCGAAAAGGTGCTTTTTTTTCTGCCCGACAAAGACTACGTCCTGCTTAAGGGGCAAACATCCTGTGCCAGCAGCTTGCTGCATCTGAGCCAGGGGCTTGCTTTGCCGGTCCACCAGAGTTCAAGCTTGATAGCAACGGCGTATCGTAACTCCTCCTTACTGACTCTCACTGCCGAAGAAAAGTGCGACAATCTTGCCGATGAACAGGTTTTTACCGCCTTCGGCAGCACCCTGGTGCTTCTGGTGCCGATCGTCGCCGATAAAAAACCGCAGGGCGTAATTCTGCTCGGTGTTTCGGAAGCGGTCAAAACTCTTGCCGCCAGTGACTGCAAGCTCATTCAACTGATCGGCCAGCAGGTCGGTCTTTGTCTCTTTCTCGAAAGGATGCAAGCCAGAAGGGCAGAGGAGATCGAGACCGAAAGGATGGCGGCGGTATCTCTTACCGCTCGCAAATTTGCCCATGAGATCAATAACCCCCTGGGCATCATCACCAATTACCTGACAACCATCCGGCTTAAGCAGAAAGGGGAAAACCATGTCCTTGAGGAGATTGGCATAATCGAGGAAGAAATCGCCCGCATCTCTTCGATGATCAGACAGATGGACAAATTTTCCCAGACGTCCGTCACCCGGCTGGAAATGACTGATGTCAACGAGATCATCGAAAATATTATCCATATTGTCAAGGCAACGCTTTTCTCGACGGCAAAGACGGTGGTGTCTTTCTTGCCAGACCAGGCGATTCCACGCATTTTAACCTCGGGTGATGCCCTGAAGCAGGTGCTCCTGAACCTGATAAAAAATGCGTCCGAGGCAATGCCAGGCGGCGGGCGGGTGACGATCAAGACCAGAAGACCGGTGCAGGATGCCAATGGCCGCAAACTCCCCGAGCCTGACGGGGTTGAGATCATCGTCGAGGACACCGGT
>JBBRGP010000301.1:0-3453 GCA_038224105.1 Desulfobulbales bacterium
GGTCCTGCTTATCGACAATTTTCAGCCAATATCCATCGATGAGAGAGTCATACCCGTCGGGCAGCTGCGTGCCCTCGCGGATTTCGGCAAAATCGAGATGGTCGAAAACCGTACCTGCCACGGTGTTCAATTCCCGGTCGACGATTTTATAGGATTCCTGCAGAAGGTAAAGGTAAACCACCAGGGAAAAGACGGCGGCGGTTGCCAGGGCGGTGAGCGATATCCATACGGTGAATTTTGTCCTGACTTTCATTTCCCTTCCCGATCGATAAGGTAGCCCACCCCTCTGATCGACTTGATAAGCTGTTCGTGTTCCGGAGAATGGAGTTTTTTTCGCAGGTGACTCATGTGCACATCGATGAAGTTGGACATGCTGAAGGGATCGAAATTGTCTCCCCAGACATGTTCGGCCAGGGTAAACCTGGAGATGGCCCGGCCGCGGTTGTGCAGGAGGAATTCGAGAATGGCGAATTCCTTGGAGGTGAGGGGCAGCAATTCACCGTTTCTGGTAACCTCGCGGCTGATGGTGTTGAGGCGGATATCATCGACCTCGATGACAGGATTGCCGGTATTGCCCCTTCGGATGAGGGCCCGGCTCCTGGCCAGCAATTCCGCGACGGAAAAGGGTTTGGCCAGGTAATCGTCGGCCCCGAGGTTCAGCCCGGCAACTTTATCGTCGATGTCGCCCCTGGCGGTGAGCATCAGGACCGGGGTCTCGATGCCGGCGGCCCGGATTTCCGCAAGGATCGCAAGCCCGTTTATGCCCGGCAGCATGATGTCGAGGAGGATCAGGTCGTAGCTGTCGTTCCATATTTTTTCCAGGCCGGCGAGGCCGTCGGCGGCGGTCGTCACCGTGTAATGCTCGCCGGTCATCAGGGTCCGGAGTTTCTCAAGGAGGTCCGGTTCGTCATCGATTATGAGAATATTCATGGCGTCTCAGGGAAACTGCTTCTATCGGAGGGTGGTTCTCGTTTCACAATAATACTCCATTTCATCGTCTTTTCGAATCTTTTCATTCTAAGCGATGAGGTTGAAGAAAGGATGAAGCGGCGAATCTTTTTGCGATCGCCGTCGAAATCTGGCGATATACCCCTGCAACCACCGGAAGGTGAAAGACGCCCCATTGCAAAAAAAATGAGGAGATCGGGAGAATTTCGGGCTCATCCGACCGTTCTTAACTCTTTCTTCATAATCAATCGGCTATCTTCCAGACCAGGGAGAGCGGATGAACATGGGTCAGGAAAAGAACATCGGTTCTTCCGAGTTTTTCAACAGATACCGCTCATATTTCAATTTTTTCATTGAGTTCCTTTTATGACCACTTTACGTCTTCTGTTTTTTTCTCTTCTTTGCCGGCGAGATGGCGGCGTATTTCTCTTTCTCCTGGTTTTTATCGGGATTGCCCAGGCTGTGCGACTCGCCCTGCTGTGCAAGGCCGCCGGGAGTATTTCCCCGGATGTCAGTCTGGCAGCGGCTCTAGCCTGGGGGCTGCTCTTTGATATCGGGGCGGCGGCGCTTCTCTCGCTGCCGCTCACCCTTCTGCTCACCGCTCTGCCGATGCGCTCGTTTGTCAAGGGCTGGCAGCGGAGTCTCGCCCATTCCGCCGCTTTTTGCATTCTCTTCATCTTGCTGTTCGGGGCCTTGGCGGAATGGGTATTTTGGGACGAATTTGCCGCCCGGCTCAACTTTATCGCCGTCGATTATCTTATCTACACAAGAGAAGTGATAGGGAATATCCGCGAATCCTATCCCCTGCCGTGGTTGATTTCGGGCTTGATCGTGGTCACCCTGATGCTCCACCTGGCCATCGTCAGGACCGGCCTGCCCAGGCGGTGGTTTGACGCAGCTGCGGAACCGTTGGGGCGGCGGTTGGCCACGGGGGCATTGTGGCTGATCCTTCCCCTTTTTGCCGGGCTGCTTTTGCACGAACGGATGCTCCCGGAATTCAGCAATAATTTCCACCGCGAGCTTGCCAAAAACGGGATCTGGTCACTTGTTGCCGCCTTTCGCAATAATGACCTCGACTACCGCCGCTTCTATTCGACCATAGAACCGGAAAAGGCCTATGCCCTGCTGCACCGTGAACTGGCGCAGGATGGGTCGGTATTGGTCAGTCGAGCCGGCCGCGACACCCTCCGGCTGGTCGACAATGGCGGCGATGAACTGATGCCCAATGTCATTCAAATCACCGTCGAGAGCCTCAGCGCCGTCTTTCTCGGCGGCGCCGAGCAGGGGACTTCCCTCACCCCGAATCTCGACGCCCTGGTCGCGAAGAGCCTGGTTTTTGACAACTTCTATGCGACGGGGACGCGGACCGACCGCGGCATGGAGGCCCTTGCCCTGTCGCTGCCGCCTACGCCCGGCCGTTCTTTGATCAAGCGTCCCCGAAACGAACACCTCTTCACCATGGGCTCGGTATTTCGCGCCAAAGGCTATGATACCGCCTTCCTCTACGGCGGTTACGGCTACTTCGACAATATGAATTATTTTTTCGGCAATAACGGCTATCGCGTTGTCGATCGCAATTCGGTCACCAGCGACGATGTGACCTTCGCCAATGCCTGGGGGGCATGTGATGAGGATCTCTTCCGCTGGACCCTGCGTGAGGCGGATGCCGGCTATGCCGCCGGCCGACCGTTCCATTTTTTTGTCATGACCACTTCGAACCATCGGCCCTATACCTTTCCGGACGGGCGGATTGATCTGCCCTCAAAAACGTCGGGGCGGAGAGGGGCCGTCAAATACACCGATTATGCCATTGGTCAACTCATTCGTCAGGCATCGACCCGTCCCTGGTTCAACAATACCGTATTCGTCATCGTTGCCGATCACTGTGCCTCGTCCGCCGGCAAGGTCGAGCTGCCGGTCAAAAATTATCATATCCCGCTGATTATCTACGCGCCCGGCGGACAGATCGCGCCCGGCCATATGGCCACCCTGGCCAGCCAGATGGATTTTGCCCCGACCCTTTTCGGTCTGCTCAACTGGACGTACGCAAGCCGCTTTTTCGGCCATGATGTCTCGAAGGTGGAAGCAAAGGATGCCCACGCCCTGGTCGGCAACTACCAGGATGTCGGCCATCTTGAACACAATATCTTGACTGTATTGAAGCCGGTGCGAAAACAGGCAACCTATCATTATGACTTCACTACTGATGTGCTCCGATCGAAACCGGACGATGTCGCGGGGATGGAAGAAACCGTAAGCTATTATCAAATCGCCAGTGAGATGTACCGCAATGGAACCTACCAGGAACTCTCGCCGTGAGGCGTAAAAGGGGTCAAGGCGTAAAAGGGGTAGAGTAGAGATGTAGCGCGGTAGTAATTTAACCAACAATCGCCCCGTTTCCACATCCCCCTCATCGAACCGGACAGGCGGATCTCCCGCATCCGGCTCTCGGACAAGATTTCACACTTTCGCCCACGGAAAGCTGCGGGTTCTTTGCGGCAGACA
>JBBRGP010000302.1:0-3413 GCA_038224105.1 Desulfobulbales bacterium
GCTTCACCTACGTCGAATACTACCTGTCACGCGGCATGGCCATTGATGAGATTGCTCCGAATCTGTCGTTTTTCTTCTCGAACGGCATGGATCCCGAATACACCGTCATCGGCCGGGTGGCCCGACGGATCTGGGCAATCGCGATGAAGGAGAAATACGGGGCTTCGACGACCTCGCAGCGGCTCAAATACCATATCCAGACCTCAGGCCGCTCACTGCATAGCCAGGAGATCCAGTTCAACGACACCAGGACCACCCTCCAGGCCCTGTGCGCCATCTATGACAACTGCAACAGCCTGCACACCAATGCCTACGACGAGGCGATCACCACCCCGTCCTCCGAATCGGTGCGGCGGGCCCTGGCCATCCAGCTGATCATCAACCGGGAATGGGGCCTCGCCAAAAACGAAAATCCCAATCAGGGCAGCTTTATCGTCGAGGAACTCACCGACCTCGTCGAAGAGGCGGTTCTCGGCGAATTCGACCGGCTCACCGAGCGGGGCGGGGTACTGGGGGCAATGGAGACCGGCTACCAGCGGAGCAAGATCCAGGAAGAGTCGATGTATTACGAGCGGCTGAAGCATTCGGGAGAATTCCCGATCATCGGGGTCAACACCTTCCGTAATCCGGACGCCGACTTCGATGCCCTGAACGCGACCCTGGAACTCGCCCGCTCAACCGATGACGACAAAAACGAGCAGATCGACCGGCTCGCCGCCTTCCATGCCAAACATCAAGATCAGTGCCCGGCCGCCCTTCACCAATTGCAGAAGGTCGCCCTCGACGGCGGCAATATCTTTGCCGAGCTGCTCGATACGGTGAAATACTGCAGCCTCGGCCAGATCGCCAATGCCCTCTACGATGTCGGCGGCAAATACCGCCGCAATATGTGAGCGGCAAGCAGGACTATGGCCGCCAGGCTTGATGCGCTTGACAGGCAAGCGGGCCGGGCGGCCTTCGCCCGGCAGCCCGGCCCGCTTGTTGGAACCGGCCGGCATCCACGGCCGGGATCGATGAAGAAAAGACCACTCGAGGCTTGAGTTCCGCGGGAAAAAGGGGGATAATCGACCATCCACCCCTTCTTCACCCTTGGACAACCGGCCGATGATCAAAGATATAACCGCCAAACTCTATGCCGATAGTCCCCAGGAACGGCTCTATCACTATACCAGCTTCACCGGCCTGCTCGGCATCGTCGGCAGCAAAGCACTGTGGGCCACCGATATCAGATACATGAACGATTCGGCGGAACTGCGGCATACCGCCGACCTGATCCGCGGCGAAATCACCCTCCGCATCGCCGAAGGCCACCCGAGGCCCGACCTTCTCAACCAGTTTCTCGACTGGGTTACCCACCGCATCACCAATGGCCATATGCTGTTCGCCTCTTCTTTTCGCGCCAACGGCAACCTGCTCAGCCAGTGGCGCGGCTACAGCCGGCTCGGCAAGGGGGTGAGTCTCGGTTTTAACCCGGACTATATTCTCAACTGCGCCGAACACCAGGCCTTCGAGATCGGCCGGTGCATCTACGACGGCAACCACCAGGCCCGGCTGATTCGCCAGGTCGTCGATGAGGTCGAAGCACTGGCGAAAGGGCAGGACCAGGCCAACCCGTTCCCGGATCATTTCGGCAAACAGTCCTATCACGCAATCTTCCAGCAGATCGAAAGCGACCTGCTGCGCATCGCCGCGATTCTCAAACACCCGTCGTTTCGAGAGGAAGAGGAATGGCGGATCGTCTCCCCGGTGATTACCGATTATGTCGAGGCGACGGTCCAGTTCCGCGAGGGCGCCTCGATGCTCGTGCCCTATATTCTCTTTAACCTCATGCCCCGGGACGCTTCTCCGATCGCCCTCGAGCACCTGTTTCTCGGGCCCACTCCCAATATCACCATCTCGATGAACTCCCTGACCATGTACCTATCGAAAAACGGTATCCAACCGGCCAAGGGCCTCTCCTACTGTCAGATCCCCTTCCGCGCCAGGTAGCGGGATCAGCGCCAGGCAAAGGCCGGCTGGTCGAAATGGCCGACCCTGACTTCCCGGCCAAGCAGGGCAACCTCGCGAAACTGATAGAGCATGGCCGCGGTCGGCGCGGCGATCCAGGTATCGCCGACCGGCATAAAGAGCACCGGGCGGTCACGGTCGGCGGTGGTCTCGAGGTGCGGCGCATCCCGGCGAAAAAATTCGGAACAGGGAATTCGGTGGATCGAGGAGACCTCCCGGTCATTTTTCCGCAGTTCCACCCCCTGGCCGCCCCAGACCACCACCGGGGTGATGATGAAGCCGGACCGGGTGACAAAGTCATCGAGACAGCCTAGCACCCGGTCGGGGCCGAGGCTCAACCCCACCTCCTCGTCCAGTTCCCGAAGAGCCGCCGCCGCCGGGCTTTCTTCCGCTTCCATGCGTCCACCCGGCAAGGCCCATTGGCCCGGATGGTTTGTCAAGGCGGCCGACCTTCTGGTCAGAATCAGGGCGGCACTCTCCGCCGCCGCCGGAGCCAGACCATCCAGGCCGCCTTCTCCCCGGTAATCGACGATGCAGACCGCCACCGCCACCTGGTGCAGATTGTCCGCGGGCAGCGCGCTTCTTCGCAATAAAGCGATATTGGTGTTGATCAGCCGCCGAAGTTCCGGCGTACAGGTGAGATCGATCATCATCTTTTAAGAGTATTGGCATGCTTGCCGCATTCTGTCCCGAGCGATATGACCAGTTCGAGCCAAGACTTTAACAACGGACGGCCGAAATGCAATGCGGGCTCGCTTTTCATGGCCGATTATATTATTTATCTGTCGGAAATAACTGCGAACTTTGCCACTTTGGAAAATCTATGGTATGTTGATTCAGGTCGGGAGGACGAATTTCCTCCAAAGAGCACACAAAGAGCCGCCACCGCCTTGGAGAGTGCTCAATAACAGCCGCGGCCGGCGGGAACCGGGAGCCACCTTTACCAAAAAACGCCAAACTTCAACGCTGGACAGAACACCATGGACGAAGATTTTTCCCTCTATCTGCAACCGACCTTTTTCCTCGATTTCGATACCCCGGCGGTGGCCGATTTTGCCGGAGAGGTCTGCACGGCCTCGATGACCCCGACGGAAAAGGCCATTGCCCTCTACTATGCGGTTCGGGACCGGATCAGATACGACCCCTACGATCTGCGCTATTCACGCCCCGCCATGCAGGCCAGCGCGATTCTCACCAAGCAGTCCGGCTACTGCGTCGCCAAAGCCGTTCTGCTGACGGCTGTCGGCCGGCGCCAGGGCATTCCCAGCCGCCTCGGTTTCGCCGATGTCACCAACCACCTGTCGACCGCCAGGCTGCGGGCGATGATGGCTACCGATCTCTTTATCTATCACGGCTACAGCGAGATGTACCTGGACGGCAAATGGGTAAAGGCCACGCCCGCCTTC
>JBBRGP010000303.1:0-3402 GCA_038224105.1 Desulfobulbales bacterium
TAGGCATAAAAAACAAGAGATTCGTGGTTTTCGGCCTGGCCAATAAAAAATCGGTGGCCTGCGCCATCGGCAGGTGTCTGGTTGAAGAGGGGGCCGAGGTCATCCATGTGGTGCGTTCGCAGGAAAGGGTAAACAATGCCCGGAAGCTTTTTCCAGGTTCTCCGGCCTTTATCTGCGATGTCGAGGACGAGGTGAATATCATCCGGGTCCGTGATGAAATTACCGTCTTGATTGGGGCTGAAGAGGGGGGGAGGATCGACGGCATCGTCCATTCCATTGCCTTTGCCAACTATTCCGATGGAATGAAGCCGTTTCATCTGACCCGCAAGGATGATTTTCTCCAGGCGGTGAATATCTCCTGTTTTTCGCTTATCAGCATCGCCAACCACTTCAAGGAGCTTCTCACCGTCGATGGTTCGGTGGTAACCATCACCATTTCCACGACCAGGATGGCGGCGGAAAACTACGGCTATATGGCACCGATCAAAGCGGCGCTTGATTCGTCGCTTTGTTTCCTCGCCAAGAGTTTTTCCGAATTCTCGCACGTCCGTTTTAACGCCGTTGCCCCCGGACTCCTAAAAACCTCGGCGTCGGCCGGTATTCCAGGCTATATCGACAGCTATCTCTTCGCCGAAAAGGCGATTCTCAGGAAGCAGGCCCTGACCACCCGGGAGGCCGCCGATACCGCCGTCTTCCTCCTGTCGGCCAGGGCCTCGGGGATAAACTGTCAGACCATCGTTGTCGACGCCGGTATGGCGGTTAACTATTTTGATAAGGAAATCGTCAGCAAAAGCGTGGGCTGAGAAGGCTATACCTCATAAACCGAGTAGTCGGTTTTTTCACCCAGGAGACGATCGATCTCGTCCTGGATGGCCATACGTTCCCGGTTATTGACCCAGGCGTTCCAATCGTCAAGTGATCGCCAGGTGCTGATGACCATCGATTCATCCGGCCGGTCGACCCTTTTCAGGGTTTCCCCATAGATATAGCCGGACTGACTGAGGGTAAGGCTGCGAAGTTTTTTCAGGAGAACAATGAGGTCGGGGGCGTTTGTCGGGGATACTTTTCTTTTGATGAAAATTTTAACAGTCATAGGCATCTCCTTTGTTGGTGTTAAACTACTCTACAGTATGCATAAATTTTCTTGTAAAGGCAAGCGGGCCAAGGCAGTTACAACAAATAAAGCACCAAGGGCCCGCTTGAAAAAGACTGGGATCAGCCGTTGGCGGGCCTTTTTTTTGCATATTTGCTCAACATCTCGGCCGTTTCCAGGAGGCGGAAGAATTCGCCGCGATACCCTTCAGGATCTTTGCCGCGGCTGTTTTTTGCCAGCTCCAGGAGCAGCGGATAGGTGAGGGTCGGAGGCGGTTCGGCATGACGCAGAAGCATACCGAAGCCGGCAACGCAGGCGGCAAAGCGGAAATCGTCACTGCTGCCGGCAAGGGTCTGGTCAGTGGCCATAACCGCTTGGCTGATAAGGAGCGAATCTTTAGCCTCAAGCGGCTTATAACGTAACTTTACGGTCAACAGTTCTGCGGCGGTGCCCGGCGCCGGGCTTTTTGATTGATATTTCAGACTGTCGACTTGAGGAATTGCCGGGGAACCGACCGGGTAAAGTTCGTAGAGGGCGGTTACCGTATGGCCGACGCCGATTTCCCCGGCGTCTTTTTTGTCATCCTGAAAATCTTCGTCGGCCAGAATGCGGTTTTCGTAGCCGATCAGGCGGTAGGCACCGACCAGGGCCGGGTTGAATTCAACCTGCAATTTGACGTCCTTGGCCAGGGTGAAGAGGGTGCTGGTTCTTTCCTTGACTAAGACTTTTCTGGCCTCCAGGAGGGAATCGATATAGCTGTAATTGCCGTTGCCCTTGTCGGCGAGTATCTCCATGGTATCGTCATGGTAGTTGCCCATGCCGAAGCCGAGGACGGTTAAATACACGCCCGATTCCCGCTCGCGGCTGATCATCCGTTCCAGTTCGTCGCGGCTGGTGACGCCGACATTGAAGTCGCCGTCCGAGGCAAGAATGATCCGGTTGTTGGCCCCCGGCATGAATGATTGCCGGGCCAGGTCGTAGGCGGTTTTGATGCCGCTGGATGCATGGGTTGAACCGCCGGCGGTCAGAGAGGCAATGGCTGCCTTGATTGCCACGGTTTTATCACCGGCGGTCGGCGGCAGGGCCACCCGGTCGGCACCGGCATAAACAACGATGGCGATGCGATCACGGGCAGTCATCTGGTCGACGAGCATGGACATCGATTGTTGCAGCAGGGGCAATTTGTTGGCTTGGTTCATCGACCCCGAGACATCGACGAGAAACACCAGATTCGAGGGGGGGATTTTGTCCGGTTGCAGGTCCTTGGCTTTCAGACCGATGCGGATCAGCTTGTTTTCCGGCCGCCATGGGCAGGGTCCAATTTCCGTGGCGATGGCAATCGGCCCATCGCTTGGTTGCGGGTAGGAGTACGAGAAATAATTGATCATTTCCTCGATCCGCACCGCACCCGGAGGGGGGAGGGTGCCGCTGGTCAAGAGACGCCTGACATTGCTGTACGAGGCGGTGTCGACATCGATGGAAAAGGTGGAAAGTGGGTCGTTCACGGTGGCGACCAGCGGGTTTTCGTTGAGGGCATTATAGGATTCGTTCTCTAAAATCGGCGTTCCGACTCTGCGCAGAGCACTGTCGCTGACCGTTTCCCGCATCGGCATTGTACCGGTAAGGCCAGGGGCTTGTGCCCGTATGGTCGCCGGGGCGGCTTGGGCTTTTGTCAGTGCCTGTCTGTTTTGCATTGCCGGCGGTGCAGCCGCAAGCGGGGCGGGAGTACTGACCGGAAGCTGCGCTCCGCCCTTTTGTTCGCTGTGCACCACTTGCTCGGTGAGCGGCATGGTTACGGCAAGGTTCAGGGTGGGTGGGCCTTGGTCTTTTTCCCGGTCGGATAAGGGGGAATTGCTGCAGCCGTAAAGAAAGATCAAAACGGCGATAAAGAGCATCCGAGGGCGTTGATAGGTGGGTACTTGCATTGGGTCTCCTTTATATGTTTGAGATGTTGCTACCGATTGTGCATCACTTATTCCATTTCTAAATCAAGCGTTAACTTCAGCGGCTGCGCTGTGCGACTCCTCGTCGTACTTCTTTGTACTGTCTCCTCGCTGCTCGCTTGCCTTTTCGTTTCCATCTTGATTGAGAAATGGAATTACAGCCCTATTGACGGACGGTCCGGAAAAATGTGTCGGAGAAAAATGATTTTTTCTGGAGTATGATACCTTTTAATTCTAAGGTACGGGAATCATATCCGGCAATGGGGAAAAGGTGGTGGACTGGAAAGAAAGAACGCTGTCGCAGTGGGACAAAATAAACGCCTTGGCGGTGCGCCGCTTTGGTCGTAACCCGCTTGCCGAAGAGGC
>JBBRGP010000304.1:0-3391 GCA_038224105.1 Desulfobulbales bacterium
GAGGAGCAGGCGGCAACAACCCGGGAAATTGCCGCCAATATCGCCCAAGCCTCTTCAGGCATTCAGGATGTCCATGACATCATCACCCAAAGTTCGGCGGCAGCAACCGATATTTTCCACGATATCAACCAAGTGAGTAGCGACGCCACACAAATGTTGGGCAGCTGCGTACAGGCCATGGACAACTCGGACACCCTTAATGCGCTGGCCAAAGATCTTGGCCGTATCGTCAGCCGTTTCAAGTATTGACAATCACCTGGGGTACTCCGGCAATACTCTTGATGACACGAGCTATTTCCTTGGGTTTTCCATAAGGTTCAAGGTATTTTGCGGAACAGTCCGGCATTTTCCAAACAGGGCGCGCCGGATCTTTCCTCGACACCAAACCGACAAGACGGTTCGCATATACGTAACGGGAACAGTTTATGGAGCAGACAGCACGGCAAAAGGAAAGGGCAAAGCGCTCTTTGCTTGCCCCCCGGCGGAGCCACCAGAAAATCCTCGTTAATGTTCTGAAAATCGCTCTTGAACAGCTTCCCCTGACCAAAAAAATCGGGAAAATTCTCGACTATCTCCTCCCACAGGGTCACCTTGAACTGAGCGGCAAGGCGGCCCTGTTCGTTATCGACAAGGACTCGGAAACCCTCGAGCTCATGGTCTCGAGGGGCATTGCCGACCCGGAGAGCGCGCCCTGCAATACCATGCGATTCGGCAATTGTCACTGCGGCCGAATCGCCAGTTCCGGAATAATCCGCTTTTTTAGCACCTTTCCGCCCTTGGCCGCCGGTACCGGCGACCGGGAACCTTTTTTCGGCAACTACTGCGTACCGATCGTCAAGGACGGCCAGTCGCTTGCGGTTATGGCCCTCTACGTCGCCAAGATGCACCAGACCTCCTTGGAGATCGAAGAACTTTTTGAGGCAATTGCCAACATCTTTGCGGTTCTCATCGAAAGTCAGCAGATGGACCTGCAGCTCACTCAGCTCGTCAACGACCTGCGCGGCTCCATCGTCAATCTCCGCGATGAGAAAAAATTTTCCGAGTCGATTATCCAGGGTCTGAATCACGGCCTGCTCGTCGTTGATCTGGACGGAAAAGTCAGAAAAAGCAATTCCGCCGCCGAAGCGGTCTTCAAGCCGTTCACCAAATCCCTTGATGATCGATATCGCGCCGATTTTCTCGGTGATAGCGCGGCTGAACAGCTTCTCATCACTACCCCGTCGGAATCCGGTCACCTCGACAAGGAATTGATCCTTGTCACTCCCAGCCGGGAAAAGAAGATCATCGGCTTCTCCAACGTGCCCCGCGAGGACGCCAGGGGCAATAAAGTCGGAGTCATCATTTCCCTGTCGGATATTTCCGAACTGAAATACGTGCGCAAGGAAATGGAAAAGATGAACCGGCTGTCCACCGTCGCGGAAATCGCCTCGGCCGTCGCCCACGAGGTACGGAACCCCCTCGCCGGCATCAAGATCATGGCCCAGTCCATCGAAGAGGATGCCAAAGACAACAGCGAGCAGCTGGAGTGTTCCCAGCGGATCATCCGCCAGGTTGACCGGCTCAATGAACTGCTCAGCGATTTCTTCTCCTATGCCCGCCCCGCCGAACCCAACAAGAGGCCGACCGCGCTCAGCACCATCATCGCCGAAACGATGCCGCTGATCAATAACCGGCTGACCAAGAATCAGATCAGCCTCCAGCAGGACGTCAGTGACAAGCTGCCGCGCATAATCGCCGACCCGCATCAGGTGCAGCAGGTGTTTCTGAACCTGTTCCTGAACGCCATCGATGCGATCAGGGAGCAGGGCCGGATTGAAATCTCGGCCAGCGCTCTCACCTCCACCAAACTGCACTATTTAAAAAAAAACACCCTGCCCTGCTGACGGACGGCAAGTACGTTACGGTCCACTTCAGCGACAACGGCACGGGAATGCCGCCAAGAGTTGCCGAGCAGGTGTTTGAACCTTTTTTTACCACCAAAACCTCCGGGGCCGGACTGGGGCTGGCTATCGTTTACAGGACTTTAAAGGAAAACGACGCGGCGATTGTCCTCGACAGCCAGGAGGGCAAAGGTACCGTCTTCACCATTTTTTTCCGGGCGGAAGGGTAAATGGGCACGGTACTCATTGTCGATGATGAGGAGGATCTCCGCTACTCCCTGGCAAAGATCGTCGCCAAACAGGGCTACCGGGCGACCTGCGCGGCCACCGGCGCCGATGCCCTCGACATACTGCGCTCAGCCATTGTCGATCTGGTCTTTCTCGACATCGGCCTGCCCGACGGCAACGGTATCGACCTCATCGGAGCGATCAACGAGATTGGTGAACAGAAACGGCTGTTTGACCATGGCCGGCGGCGTTTCCGAGGTTTTGCAACTGGGGGGAAAAAGAGTCCCTGCTCAGTCTCAGGGAGATGGAGCAGCAGTATATCCACAAGGTGCTTAATGCCGTCAACAACAACAAGTCTAAGGCGGCAAGGATTCTCGGAATCTCCCGAACGACGCTGCGAGACAGCCTGTAACCAGTCAAATTTTGACCAGGTGACCAGTTCCTGGCCAGTGCCCGTCCGCCGACTCGGCCGCCGCGTTCCGGCAACGATGGCATTTACCCCATATATGTCGGGGAATACTACATTTTTTGCCGCTTGGCCCCGGGTGGACCAGAATTTGCATTACCCTCTGACCCGGCCGTGTCCGCACCGACGCCGGAACTATCAAGCGCCCCCTGATTCGGCCGAACGCGGCTGCCGGCAGTGGACATAACAGTGGTGAGCTTATGAAAAGAGTACTGGTTGTTGATGATGAAGAGGATATGCTCTGGATGCTCCAGAGGAACCTCAACAAAGGAATGCAGGATGTGGAGATTCTCGCCGCCAAATCCGGCGAGGAGGCCCTGGCGCTGCTCAGCGACACCACGGTCAATCTGGTCATCACCGATATCAACATGCCGGGCATGAACGGCCTCGACCTGCTGATTGAGATAAGCAACCGCTTCCCGGCAACCGGGGTGATCATCATGACGGCCTATCCGTCGAACGCCTATAAGAACAAGGCGATGATGAGCGGTAGTCTGCGTTTTATTGAAAAACCTTTCGATATTAAAGAAGTGCGAGCCATTGTCGAAGAAGTGCTGAAGGTCGGCGAAGGCTTCCAGGGGACCGTCGATGGCGTCGATCTGATCGATATCGTCCAGGTCAACGGACTTTCCAAGGCGACGGCCGCCCTGAAGGTGACTGCCGGCAGCCGGGAAGGAATGATCTTCTTCAAGGATGGCGTTGTATTGCACGCCATGTGCGATAAAGAAACCGGCAAAGACGCCTTTTTTACCATTCTCGGCTTCAACGGCGGATCCTTACAGAACATCCGCGGAGTCCATCCTCCGGAGGTCAGCAT
>JBBRGP010000305.1:0-3389 GCA_038224105.1 Desulfobulbales bacterium
GGAAAAGGCGTTATAGCCTGAGACCGGGGTTAGGGTTTGTATTGTCATACTTTGTCCTTTTAAGGAATTATAAGGTCCGAGGGGGGTGTTTTTCTTTTCTCAAATAGAAATATAGTTGTTATACTTTGGTCCATATTCATATTTTTTTCCTTTAGAGCCGGAGCCCTTTCACTTTATTTACAAACACCACCAAAGTAAACCTTTGTATGGAAGATCAACGATCTTTAGCGCAACTTGAGCTGACCGTCGTTCCCGAAAAGTTGTCTCTCTTTACCACTGTTTTCCAGTACGGCATAGAAATAACAACCAGCGGCGACACCACCCTTGGCGGTTTGTTAAGCGCTTTTCCGGGCTTTACCGCCGAGTATCTGGCCAATACGGTGCAGACCATCTTTCAGAACGGCACCGCCGTCGATGACCTGACCACCCGGCTGGAGGGCGAACACCCGGTGATTGCCCTGTCGGCTGCCATGCCCGGTCTGGCCGGGGCGATCTTTCGCAAAAACAGCTTCCATGCCGCATTGCGCAGCGACACCCACCATGAAAAACCGCGATCCGGCCATGACAAAACGATAACAGTGACGCTGAAACTCTTCAATAAAATTGCTTTGGACCAAGGCGAAAAACTGCTGCACTCGGGGGTGTGTCTCAAGGCTTGGACTCTTGCCGCTTTTTTCAATAAACGGCCCGGGCTGGTACAGGCGATTATCCGGCTGCGCCTCGGTGAAAATACCATCAACACAGCCGCAATGTACCAAATCCTGGCTACCCCGGCCGAGGTACGGCTCAAAATACTCACCCCGTCATTGTGCCCTGACCATGATTGACAGAACTCCCACCAAAGACATGCTTGGCCGCAGCAGCCTGATGCCGGTACAGAAGGCCCTGGAGATCCTCCTCGATCACTTGACCGGGATAACCGTGGCGACCGAGACCATCCCCCTGACGGAGACCTTCGACCGGGTGCTCGCTGAACCGGTGGTCTCGCCGGTCGATCTGCCGACCGAGGCGAGGTCGACGATGGACGGCTTTGCGGTGCGGGCCGCTGATACCTTCGGCGCCAGTCAATCGATGCCGTGTTACCTCAATATCACCGGCGAGGTGAAGATGGGCGAGGCCCCGGCCGGCGAGGTCAAAAAAGGCTGTTGTTACAAGATCCCCACCGGTGGCCTCCTGCCGCGCGGGGCCGACGGGGTAGTCATGCTCGAACAGAGCGTCCCGGTTGACGACACCATGATCGAGATCGTCAAGAGTGTCGGCGCCGGCGCCAATCTCATCCAGCGCGGAGAGGATATCGGCATGGGCGAGGAGGCCCTGCCGGCGGGCCGGCTCCTTCGCCCCCAGGACATCGGGCTTTTGGCCGGGTTGGGGATCGACAGGGTGACGGTCGGCAAAAAAGTCCGGGTCGGAATCCTCTCCACCGGCGATGAGATCATCGCCCACACCGAAAATCCCGAGCCGGGACAGATTCGCAACATCAATTCCCTGGCTCTCACCGGCCTCGTTGGTCGGACGGGCGGGGTCCATGTCGATTACGGTATCGTTTCCGACCGGGAAGAAATTTTTTTGCCGGCCCTGCAGCGGGCGGTGAACGAAAACGACATCGTCCTCTTTTCCGGGGGGAGTTCGGTGGGGGTGCGAGACCTCGGCGAACAGGTGATTGAGGCGCTCGGCCCTCCCGGCATACTCGTCCACGGGGTTACCCTGAAACCGGGCAAGCCAGTGCTGATCGGGATGAGCGGGACCACTCCGATCTTTGGGCTGCCGGGACATCCGGTCTCGGCCATGGTCTGCTTCGACATGTTTGTCCGGCCGGCGATCGAAAGTCTTTCGGGCAGAAAGCAGAAGCCGGAACTTCCCGCCCCATCGATCGCGGCGCGACTGACCCGCAATATCAATTCGGCCCCGGGCCGACGCGATGTCGTCCGGATACGACTCATTCACGAGGGCGAAATATGGAATGCCGAGCCGATCCTCGGCAAATCCGGGTCGATCTCCACCCTTTCCCGCGCCCACGGCTACTTTCTGATTGACGAAGACAGTCAAGGGGTGAACGAAAATTCAGTCATAAAGGTATATCTCTACACATGACCAGGCGTAACATTTATATCAGCAACAAGCCGCTTGCCGAGGCCAAAAAAGTCTGGCGGGAAGCCCTGCAGCGCCACGGCTTCTATGGCAAAAACCCGTCTGAACTGCTTGCCGTCGATGACAGCCTCGGCCGGATCACCGCCGAACCGATATTTGCCAGAAGGTCGTCCCCCTCCTACAACGCCGCCGCCATGGACGGGATTGCCGTGCATTTTCTTGATCTTACCGGGGCCAGCGAGGCCAAACCGGTCCGTCTGAAAAACGACAGATTTGTGCCGGTCAATACCGGCAATGCCGTCCCCGAGAAATGCAACGCGGTGGTGATGATCGAAGATGTCCACTATATCAGCGCCACCGAGGTCGAACTGATTATGCCGGCCACGCCCTGGCAGCATATCCGGACCATCGGCGAGGATATCGTCGCGACCGAATTGATTCTGCCGGAAGGCCATCGCATACGGGCCATCGATCAAGGCGCCATGCTCGCCACCGGCGTCACCGAGATCCGGGTCCTGCGCCCACCGAAAGTCCAGGTGATCCCTACCGGCAGCGAACTGATCGAACCGGACCAGCAGCCCCGCCCCGGCCAGATCATCGAATTCAACAGCCGCATCCTCGCCGGTTATCTGAACGAGTGGGGGGCGATGGCCAGCCGCAGCCGCCCGGTCGTCGACGATCCCGAACTCCTGAAAAAGGCCCTGCTCGAGGCCGCCGCGACCAATGATCTGGTCGTCCTTAATGCCGGGGCCTCGGCCGGCGCCCGGGATTACAGCGCCCGGGTGCTCGCCGAAGCGGGCGAGATAATCGTCCATGGCGTGGCGATCAAACCCGGCAAACCGGTAATCCTGGCGCTGATCGGCGACACCCCGGTCATCGGCCTGCCCGGCTATCCGGTCTCGGCCTTGTTGACCATGCGGGTCTTTGTCCGGGAGATGATCTCGACCTTTCTTGGCCAGGGTGAGCCGGAAGCGCAGTGGGTCGAGGCGACCCTCTCCCGGCCGGTGCACTCGCCGATGGGCGTCGACCAGTTTGTCCGGATCAGCCTCGGCCGAGTCGGCGACACGCTGATGGCCACCCCCTCCGGCAAAGGAGCGGGTGCGGTGATGTCTCTCGTCCGCGCCGACGGCCTGCTCACCATTCCGGCCGGCAGTGAGGGGATCGGCGCCGGGGAGAAGGTGCGGATTGAACTGCTCAGGCCGCAGACCGAGGTGGACGCCACCGCGGTCATCATCGGTAGCCACGACAATATTCTCGATCTCCTTGCCAACCATCTCCATAAACGGCGGCCGATCGTCCGT
>JBBRGP010000306.1:0-3385 GCA_038224105.1 Desulfobulbales bacterium
CCTCTTCAATCATGAATCACCGCTCCGAGGGGAGACCTTCGTCACCCGCAAGATCACCAGGGCTCTGGCCCGGATCTTTCTCGGCCTCCAGGATTGTCTGTATCTCGGCAATCTCGATGCCAAAAGGGACTGGGGCCATGCCCGCGATTATGTGGAGATGCAGTGGCTGATGCTGCAGCAGGAGCAGCCTGAGGATTATGTCATTGCCACCGGTGAGCAGCATTCGGTTCGGGACTTTGTCAATGCCGCGGCGGCGGAACTGGCGGTGACCCTGCGCTGGCAGGGTAAAGGGGTCGATGAAGTCGGCATTGTCGCGGACCTTCCTCCCGGAGCAAGCAAGAACGGCATGAAGGTCGGGGAGGTGATCGTTCGGGTCGATCCCCGTTATTTTCGGCCGACCGAGGTCGAAACCCTGCTCGGCGATCCGACCAAGTCCCGAGAAAAACTCGGCTGGGTGCCGAAAACCACCTTTGCCGAACTGGTGACCGAGATGATGCGCGCCGACCTCGAGGGTGCCAGACGGGACGAGCTGTGCAGAAGCGAAGGATTTACCGTTCTCAATCACCATGAGTAGGGGAGGCGTGGAGATGACCCCGGACGACCGGATCTTCGTGGCCGGACACTGTGGCATGGTCGGCGCCGCCATCGTTCGCCAGCTCCGGAAAATGGGCTGCCGGAATATTATCACCCGGTCCCATGCCGAGCTCGATCTGACCTGCCAGGCCGCGGTCCGGCAGTTTTTCGCGGGCGAGAAGGTGGATCGGGTGGTGCTGGCCGCCGCCAAGGTCGGCGGCATTCATGCCAATAACCGCTACCCGGCGGAGTTCATCTACATCAATGTGATGATCGAGGCCAATGTCATCCACGAGGCCTTCCGCGCCGGCGTGCAACACCTGCTCTTTCTCGGCAGTTCCTGCATCTACCCGAAGTATGCGCCCCAGCCGATGCATGAAGGACATCTGCTCACCGGCGTTCTCGAGCCGACCAACGAACCCTATGCGATTGCCAAGATCGCCGGGATCAAGATGTGTGAGTCGTACAACCGCCAGTACCGGACCAGATACCGGGCGGTGATGCCGACCAACCTTTTTGGCCCCGGCGATAATTATCATCTGGAAAACAGCCATGTAATCCCGGCGATGATCCGCAAATATCACCTGGCTCAATTGGCGACGACCGGCGATATCGCCGCGATCCGTGCCGATGCGGCGCGCTACGGCGCCATCCCCGCCGACATCCGCCGGGCCCTCGGCTACCAGGTCGAGGAGGGCAGGCTCGATGCCGGCACCTTTCCTCAGGTGGTGCTCTGGGGAACCGGGTCGCCGCGTCGGGAGTTTCTCCATGTCGACGACATGGCCTCCGCCTGCATCCACGTGATGGGCCTCGACCAGTGTCATTTCCAGGGCGACCACCCCTCTTTTGTTAATGTCGGCACGGGCCAGGATCTCACCATCCGCGAGACGGCGGCGATGATCGCGGCGCTGGTCGGCTTTGCCGGCAAAACCGTCTACAACAGCGCCCAGCCGGACGGCACGCCGCGGAAACTTCTCGATACCGGGCGGATCAACAGCCTCGGCTGGCATCCCCAGCTGAGTTTTGCCGAAGGCCTGGCGGATGCGTATAACGCCTATAAGAAAGGAGTAGACAGCCACCACCCGGCCCAGTAGGGAAGAGGGCGGCGTGGTTGTCGCTATTCCTCGATCCGTCGCCTGAACCTCCGGATCATGTCGTCGCGGATGATGTCGTGGTCGAGTTGGTAGATATCCGTTGGGAAGAGCAACTCCATGACGCCCGAATCGAAGATCCGTTTGACCTCATATTCGTCGTGGGCGACATCTTTTTGGAACATGTAGTTGAGCCATGAACGGTTGGTGTGGATGATAAATTCCACCCGCATTCCGCCCAGACGGGCAAAGAACTTCAGCATCTCGGTCTTCGGGCTGGAACCGGTGGCGGTGGTCCGATACGGGGTGCTGCCGGTGAGGGTGTCGCTGATGTCCTCAAGGACCATGAAACTGTCGGCCTTGGAGGCGCTGCGGGTGAGGTGGTTCTGAAAGGTCTTGATGTCGGCCACCGAGTCGAGGACCGCCATCAGGCCCAGTTCGTCGTCCACGGCAACCGCCGGGTTCTTTTCGTTTTTGCGGAGCAGTTTTAGGACCTTAGCTTCCGGGGGCTTTTTGCGGATCGATACGTAAATCGGGATTTCCCTTGTCCCGGCGGTGAAGCGGCGGCGTTTTAGCAGGGTCAGTTTGCAGCCCTTGGTGAGTTCGACGTTTTTTGCCTGGTCGGCGCATAAAAGCTGGACATCGCTGCAGCGAAAATCCTCTTGGGAATGGTACGAGTACAGGTAGACGAGGTCATGTTCACCGATTTTCAAGTTGGCGCTCCACACATAGTCGTTGAGAAAATGCAAAAAGCTGGAGAACTTTTCCTCGATGGCCGTTTCCCGTTCGCGCTGGTCGATGCTGCCGGCGAGATTCATTAGGACCAGCTTGCGCCGTGCCTCGAAGCGGGCTTTTTTATGATACCGGTCGTTGAACATGATAAGCAGCAGGGTTACCGGATCGTTGGCTACTTCAATCTCGTTGGTGGTGGCGATGGAGGAAGCGTAGGGCGTGAGAATCTTGCCGTTCAGGGAGTTGACCACCGCGTCGGCGGTGCGGGCGTATTCATGAACCCTCGCCTCGATTTCCCGGGCCGTGCCGTTCAGGCCGAACATGTTGCCGAGCAGCGTGCAGGCGCGATGACTGCGTTCCTGCTGATGATGGGGGTTTTTCAGCAGTTCGGGAAGTTGGGAAAAGCTGGTGATATCGAGAAACTCGAAGATCTGGCTGCGCAGGGCCCGGTACTTGGTGGCGTTGATGCGGTGGCGGCAGAGATTTTTGACCCATTCCCTGGTGCGGCGGGAAAACGGCCGGCAATGATTGATACTGTCCTCCACCGCCAGCGGCCCATACTGCTGAAGTGAGGTAAAAACACTGTCTTCGCTGATAACCGACATCTTTACTCCCTGATCAAACTTGCCATGGCCACCTTGCCTCGCCACCTTCCGCGATATATTACTGTTAATTGAAAATTAAACCAGCGCAAAAATAAAGCTGAGTTGAGCAGCTTGTCTGCTCAAACGAAACTTATGCCCCTGTGGTATAAACGCGGCCAGGGTCCCAGGCCGACCGTGGGGGAGTGGAAATCCCCCTTGAGTTTTACAGGAATTTTTGTTACGGGAAGGCATGATGGCTACGCCCTGCCCAGCAGCGGCGTTTTTATTTTTTATTATTCCACGATGAGTGAAAAGGATATGTATAGAAATTTATGTTTCGTCCCCAAAAAAATGTTAGGCAGGGGTTAATTAAAGCAACAGTGTGAGGGCATTGCTCTCAGGCGG
>JBBRGP010000307.1:0-3378 GCA_038224105.1 Desulfobulbales bacterium
CTCTTGATGTTGTCGGGATTCACGGTGTCGGTGGCATCGCCGGCACCCTCTGTTTGGGGATCTTTGCCTCGACTGAGGTCAATCCCGGCGGGGTGAACGGCCTGTTGTTCGGCAATGCGGCGCAGCTCGGTATTCAATTGATCGGGGTCGTGGTCGTGGCGGTTTATGCTTTCGTGGTCAGTTGGATTCTTTTTAAGGTGATTCACAGCCGTATGGGAATGCGTTTGGCTGAGGATGCCGAGGTGGAGGGTTTAGATTCTGCGGAGCATTCTGAGACGGCATATAATAATTAGGCTCCCAAAGAAAATCTTCACTGTTTTTTGCCAAAAATTTTTGGTGAAGAGGCGTATATCTCTTCCAAGGGTACAATGAAAAGGGCCGGTTTGTCGGGATAAGTGAGAATGTTAGAAAATGCTTGAGACATTTTCATAACGGTTTCGAAGTGGCGCTTGCCGGTAACCGGAACTTGATATAAGGTGTTACCCTGCAGACATATTGAGGAGCCAGGTATCGGAAGGTGTGCCGGAAGGCATAACAGGACAAGGATGAGGTGGAGATTATGAGAAAAATAGAAGCGATAATCAAGCCGTTCAAGCTCGATGAGGTGAAGGACGCCTTGAACAGCATCGGGATTACCGGGATGACCATTACCGAGGTGAAGGGTTACGGCCGACAGAAAGGGCATACCGAGATTTACCGTGGAGCCGAATATGTGGTTGATTTTATCCCTAAAATTAAAATTGAAATCGTTGTTGCCGCAGAGCAGGCTGATCAGGTGGTCGATACGATTCGGACGGCGGCGAATTCCGGCAAGATCGGTGACGGCAAAATTTTTGTTCTGCCGATCGAGCGGGTGGTCAGGGTTCGTACCGGCGAAGAGAATCGTGACGCGGTGTAACCAATGATTGCCGCATTTCGGGCACAACGCAAAGCCCTTGAGGGGAGTTGGGCCAAGGCAAAAAGCGGTGACGATGAACTGCGGCACCATTGTCGGCTGGCCGACGAGTACATCACCAACTGTTTTCAGCAATTGGATGCCGGCGATTATGACAATGATGTGGCTCTGGTCGCCCTCGGCGGCTATGGTCGGCGGGAGTTATTCCCCTATTCCGATATTGACCTGATGATTCTCTATCGACCGGAAATAAAAGAGCGGATCGGGCGCATCACCGATGCGGTTCTCTATCCGCTCTGGGATACCGGTCTTGAGATTGGTCATGGGGTACGTACTGTAGAGGAATCGCTGGCCCAGGCGGAAAAGGATTTCTTTTTTCTCGTGGCCCTTCTCGATGCACGGTTGATCCATGGTTCAAGCGATTTGTACCAAGAACTTCTCTCAGCGTATCATGGCCGTTTTGTCGAAGGACGGCGTGAGGATTTCGTTGAGAAGATGAAGGGGCATCGGAAGAGCCGTCGGGAGCGTTTCGGTAGCCACAGTTACCTGCTTGAGCCCCATATCAAAGAAGGGCGCGGCGGCATGCGCGATATTCAGGCGATGTTGTGGACCGCCGGGATGGTTTTCGGCTTGCACGGTCTGCAGGGCATACAAGAGGCGGGCTTGCTGGATGAAGACGAGAAGGAGGACTTTCTTGCTGCCCGGGGCGTGCTGGTGCGCTTGCGAAGTTTCCTGCATTATTTCAGCAAGCGTAAAAACGACCAGCTCTACTTTGAGCAGCAAAGTGAGGTGGCCGGGGCCTTCGGCTATAAGGCGCAGGATGGCATGCTCGGTGTCGAACATTTCATGCGCGATGTATATTCAGCCTTGCAAAAGGTAAGTGTGACAACCGATCTGTTTTTTGACCATGTCGACGAGGTGCTTGGGTTAGCGGGCAGGGGCGGCTTGGTCGCCGACAAGGTTGTCGAGGCGGGAATCGAAGTAAAAATGGGACGGGTGCATTTAACCGCGTCAAGATCCCAGGTAGAAGCGAAGCCGCAGATCCTTGTCAGGGTATTTCTCGCCATGGCCCGCACCGGTTTGCCACTGCATCACCGAAGCCGCAAGGTCATTGCCGGGTATGCCGCTCTTATCACCGAGAAAGTACGCACCTCACCACGCTTGTCAAAAACCTTTTCAGCTGTCTTGCTTGAGGCGAGGGATATCGCTTTGGTGCTGGAGACCATGCTGGAAACCGGGGTGCTGACCGCTTGCATCCCTGAGTTCGCAAAGATTTTAACCCTTGCTCAGCACGATTTGTATCATATCTATACGGTTGATCGCCATTCCCTGCAGGCGGTGGTGGAGGTGCAAAATTTACTGGCAACCAAGATTGTCGTTGCCCAGAACATCAAGAGCCTTCGAGTCTTATATATGGCAGCACTGTTGCATGATGTGGGCAAAGGCTCAGGGCGCGACCATTCGCAGGAGGGGGCAGGTCTGGTTGCGCGGATTGGCGAACGGATGTTGTTTTCCGAGCAAGAACGTGAAGCACTGGTGTTTCTTGTGCGTTATCATCTCTTTATGCCGGAGAGCGCGCTGCGCCGTGATCTCAATGACGGCGTTTTTATTAAGAGATGTGCCGAGACCATTGGCAATCTTGATCGACTCAGCATGCTCTATCTGCTCTCTGTTGCCGATTCAAAGGCGACCGGACCATCGGCTTGGAGTGATTGGAAGGGGACTCTTCTTGAGGAATTGTATCTGAAGATTTATCCGCATCTGGACTCGGGGCGGCACGGAGTTCACGATGTGACGGCCCACGAAGAGCAGGGGGTGGAGTGGTTGCGGGATCAGGTTCGGATGCTCCTGGGGCAAGAACCTGATCTTCGCGTCGATATCGGAACTCTGGGTGTCGACTATATACTTTCCTTTTCGCCGGAGAATATCGCTAAACATGTTTTGACACAACGCGATAATTACCAGCTTCTCCGGCAAAGGGCCTTGGTTGTAGCCGAGGAGGCTGAAGATATCTGGCAGCTGCTTATCATGACCGTTGATCGTCCCGGTTTGCTCGCGAAAATCTGCGGGGTGATGGCATTGAACAGCCTGACCGTGGTGCGGGCGCAAATTTTCACCTGGGCGGATGGTACGGTTGTCGATGTTATTGATGTTCATTCGACGGATGGTCTCAGGTTCGGCGAAAAGGATTGGACGGGGCTCAATCAGCAGCTTGATCTGGCCATTGAACATCGGATGGGGCTCAGTCACCGGCTGTACCGGAAGCTGGCTTCGAGCTACGGGCGGCGCGTGCAGGCGGTTGGGGCGATTGCCTCAAAGGTGGTAATTGACAATAAAAGTTCGGAATATTTTTCGGTGATAGAGGTGTATGCGCCGGACCTGCCCGGGCAACTCTACCATATTACCCAGGCAATGGCTGATTTTGGATTGAATATCCATAAGGCCTATATTGCCACCGAGGTCGAGCAACTGATAGACGTTTT
>JBBRGP010000308.1:0-3354 GCA_038224105.1 Desulfobulbales bacterium
GGCAGGAAGCAGAGATTTTTTTTACCAGCGGACCTTCGACCCGAACCGCATAGTCATAGCGAGGCGAGGTCTCACCGACCATATCCACGTCATCGATAATGTTGATGCCGCCGACCAAGGCGAGCCCGCGGTCGACGACGACGATCTTCCGGTGCAAACGCCGCAATCGCCGGCGCCGCAGGGTCCAGGGCGAGATGTTTGGCCGGAACACCAGCACCATAACCCCGGCCTCTTTCAGGTAATCAAGCATGGTTTTCGGCAAAGTGTTCGACCCGAAGCCATCGAGCAGCAGATGCGTTTTTACCCCCCGCAGGGCAGCCCGCCTGAGGGCCTCGGCAATGTTCCGGCCGGTATGGTCGTTTTCAAAAATATAGGTTTCCAGATATATTTCAAGCACCGCTCCGTCGACGGCCGCTTCGAGCGCCGGAAAATACGCATCGCCGTTGCGTAACAGGGTGATCCGATTATTGGCGATCATTCTGGTCACGGCCGGTCCACCCTCGTCTCGATGGAATGGTTCACACCGCGAGCAACACTTTCGCGGGGCAATACCATTTTCAATAAATAAAAGTGCTTTTCCACTGCCTTCAGCCGGTCAACCTCTGCCTTGCCGAACGGGCGCGATAGATCCGGGCGAGTTCATTGACAACCATCGCCCCGAGCACCAGCGTGCCGCCGATCAGGGTGTTGGCCGAAAGGTGTTCTCCGGCCCACAGCCACGCCCAGGTCACCCCGAAGACCACCTCCAGCTGGGCGAGCAGCGAGATCTCCGGCGCCGGCAGTTCCCGGCTGAGGCGAACCACCAGCAGACAGGGAATGGCCAGCTGGAAGACGCCAAGGAGGGAAAGAAGATAGAGGTCGTGGCTTGACGCCTGAAAGGGCCAGGATAAAGGCAGGGTCGCGAGGGCCGAGAGGCTCGCCCCGATCAGCACCGCCGGCAGCATGTCCTGGCCGGTCTTGCCCGGGCAGGCCGGCAACCGGCGCCGGTCGAGCCCGACATGTTGGAGCAGGGTGAAGTTGACGGCGCCTGCCACGGGCACTGCCAGAGCCACCAGGGTGCCGACCAGGGAAAAGCCCATCTCCCCTTCCTGCCCGAACATCCAGGCGATGCCGACGCTGGCCGCGGCGATGGCCAGCCAGGTGGTCGGCGGCAGCCGGTGCTGAAGAAAGAGGCGGGCAAAGAGGGCGGTGACCAGCGGCCCGACCGCCAGGGTGATAAGAACATTGGCCACCGTGGTTAAAGTGATCGCTACCATGAAGGCGGTGAACATCACCGCCCAGCATATCCCCGAGATCCACAGGACTCCGGGGGCATGCAGCAGCCCCTGCCAAAGGCCGGGGCCGCGGATAAGGGTCAGGGCGACCGCCAGCGCCAGGGCGTTGAAACCGCTGCGCCAGAACGTCACCTCAAAGCTCGGGGCCGAATCGAGATGCCGGGTCACCACGCCGGCCATGCTCCACAGCAGGGTGACCAGGACCATCAATAATACAGCGCGAAGGTGTGACATAGAATTCCGGAAGCGGGAGAAAGTTGTTGGGCAGTTGCGGCGGACCCGCGCGATGCCCGGCTGGTCGCCGTGGCGGCTCGGGCTTGCGCCCACTTTGGCAAAATTATCGATTATAAGCCGCCAATTTACACACTCCCCCGCCTCCAGGCAAGGGTCTTTCTCCGCCGTCTCGCGCCCCGGCGACCTCGGACGGCAACCCTTGCCGTTGTCCGTTGGCGCCAGAACAACGGGTAATCCCTGATATCTGCCGCCTTACCTGCTTGGAACCCGGAAACTGTATCCTAAAAAAATCTGATCAATTGATACTCTGTCCGATCATTGGATCGCTACCTCATCGAGGCACGGCCGCAATCAGGCTATTATGTCTGCCCGAGACCGCTCGAACTGCCCCGGGAACCGAAGATCAGCCCCCGCCACATCGGGCCGCAGGAGAACTGGCAATCTCCCGGGAAAGGGTTTAAACCGCCCGGCACCAATACCCGAGCATCTCATTGGAGAAATCAGAAGTTGGGTCCGGTGACGCTTTCGGCGAGTGCGGGTAAGGTCGTCTTCGCCACCGATATCGCCATCTGGACAGTGGACATTCTTCATTTTTCCGGGAATCCTAAACTGCAGGTCAGTTCACAGGAGGGAGTGATCACAGTCAGCCTTCGCCAGGCTCGCTTTCCCGGTACGGGCATCCCGGCCGACTTCACGGCCGTATGTTTTAAAGACGACGATCAACAGCGATGGCTCATGGACCTGAGCTTTGCCTGGGGTGGATTCACCGCCCGCGTCGACTTGGAAAACTGGCTTAACGGCGTCGACCTGGCCCAATCGACACTTCTGGGAATCGAATAAACCTGCCCCCTGGGCACGGATTCTACGCCTGCTGGCGAGAGGAAAGCCCGTAACCTCGTTTTATCCGTCCTGGTGCTTTGTCCTGGAGGGGGATATCCGGCTTGATGGCTTTGGCAAAGACATCAGGCGCAGTGTTCTGGCCTTATGTCTGATGTCGAGTGAGATGCCGGGATTATTAAAAGGTTTCAATCCCCGGCGCACCTTGTTCAGCCTCGGCTACCCGACTCTTCTTTTCCGTATCTATGCAAGGAGGCGGGCCCTCTTCCTGGAAACTCTCGAGCCAGGCAGCGTGCTTTTCCTCCGTAACTGTAGAGACAAGCGAGAACCAGCACGGTGCAATGCAGCGGTTGGCATCCTGTTTTTCGTTACATGTCCCGGCCGCGGGTGGTCATAAACCTCGTCTCGATATTCTCCCCGGCGCGGATCTTGTGGGCGATTCAGGCGAGTCCTTTGCCCTCGGAGTAAGACGCCCGGTGCTGTGCAGGCTCTTCGATCAGGCCAAGAAGTTGCTTGGGCGCGGAGTATTGGGTTGGCTCGATAGCCAACCCAAGTGGCTGCATACTCCGCGGATCAGCGTGCATCTCGGCTCGCCCAAAAATCCATGCATATTCCTTGCCGAGCTTGGCGCACGAACACTTTTCGGGCACCTCGCGCATATGGCCAAGGACGTATTCGGTCTGCAATTCAGACTGCTGGCCACCGCCGCCAGACCCGGCGGCGATCTTGTCGCCAACCCCGTTCCGGCTCCCGGTCAAACATTTGCCACCCTGTCCCTGGGGCTGCCCGATCCGGGTGTAAAACCCGGGCAGACACTTATCCGGGTGGATGGATCAGCCGAGGCCCGGGTCATTTTTCCTCCTACCTGGTGGTCTTTGCAGATCCGGCACACGGATCTCCTGCTTCTTCTCTTTCGGTTCGACAATCTACGCCTCGACAGTCAGGGTACGAAAGCGAAACTGGTGCGTGAAAATTCCGCCCCAGCCAGGATTACCGTATACTTTCCACC
>JBBRGP010000309.1:0-3348 GCA_038224105.1 Desulfobulbales bacterium
ATGCCGATTTCCTTGTTCGAGGCGAGGAATACCGGGCAGCGGTATCGCTCGGCCAGGTCGAAGGCGTGCATGGTCAGCAGGTAGCAGTCCCTGACATCGACGGGGGCCAGGACAATGACCGGCAGCCCGCCGCTATTGCCCCAGCGGAGAAACTGGATATCGCCGTCGGCGCCTTTGGTGGCCGAACCGGTGGACGGTCCGAGGCGCTGGACATCGACGATCACCAGGGGGATTTCGCCGCCGATGGCAAAGGAGATCTGCTCGCTGTACAGGCTGATCCCCGGTCCCGAGGTGGCGGTCATCGCCTTCAGCCCGGCCATCGAGGCGCCGAGACAGAAACCGATGGAGGCAATTTCATCCTCGCCCTGCATGCACACCCCGCCCGACGGCGGCAGCAGCTGCAGCATCTGTTGATAGATCGAGGTAGCGGGGGTGATCGGATAACCGGCAAAAAACCGGCAGCCGGCCGCGATCGCGCCTCTGGCCACCGCTTCATTGCCTTCGAGAAAGCTGAGGGTCATACGCTGTTTGTCCTTATAAGGTGAGAGTTGGGTGAAATATTCCGGCCATCCAGCACATCCCGGACGGTCCGCGCCAGGTCGGGCTGCTCGACCGGCTTCATCAAAATGGCCTGGACAGCGAGGGTCTCGGGTTTGTTATCGCTGAGCCGCCGGTTAAAGCCGGTGCAGATGATCACCGGCAGATCCGGGCGGATGATGCGAATCTCCGCGGTCAAACGGTCGCCGGTCATCTCAGGCATGGTCATGTCGCTAATGACCAGGTCAAAGGCGGACCGATCACCTTCCAGGAGGCGCAGGGCGTTGAGGCTGCTGGTCGTTGCCGTGACCCGGTAGCCAAGGAGCCGCAGCATCCCTTGCAAGACCTCGACCAGCATCGGTTCGTCGTCCACCAGGAGAATGTGTTCGCTGCCGCCCGGCAGGCGAGCGGGCGGCAGGTCTCCGCTCACCGTTTCCAGGTGGATGGCCGGAAGGTAGATGTCAAAGGCGGTGCCCCGGCCCAGTTCACTGCCGACCTCGATGATGCCCGCATAGCTCTGGACAATACCGTGCACCACCGAGAGGCCGAGACCAGTCCCCTGGCCCTTTGCCTTGGTGGTAAAGTAGGGGTTATAGATCTTGTCGATCATGTCGGCGGGGATACCCCGGCCGGTATCCTGAACCCGCAGCTTGAGGTAGGTGCCGGACCGGCGGCCGAGATGATGACGAACCGCCTCCTCGTCGAGCTCGACCTGGGAAAGTCCAACGGTCAACACCCCGCCCTCGTCCTCCATGGCCTGGGCCGCGTTGGTGCAAAGATTCATGAGGATCTGGTGGATCTGGGTGGGATTGGCGAGAACATTGCCAAAATCCCCGTGCAGCCGGGTGACGATGCGGATGGTGGTCGGCAGGGAGGAGCGGAGCATTTTCAGGGCCTCCTTGATCAGCGGCCTGAGCTGCAGGGGCTTCAGCTCCTGCTCGCCTTGCCGGCTGAACTGAAGGATCTGCTGCACCAGCGCCTTGGCCCGCCGCGCCGCTTCGAGAATCCCGCCGAGATTGCGGTGGAGGACCGGCAGATTGGCGGAGTGGAGGATCGCCAGCTCGGCGTAGCCGAAGACCGCCGTCAGAATATTGTTGAAATCGTGAGCGATGCCGCCGGCCAAGGTGCCGATGGCCTCCATTTTCTGGAGCTGCTGGATCCGCCGCTCGTATTCTTTACCCTCGTTTTCGAGGCGTTTCTGGTCCGAGATATCGGTGGCCATGTGCAACCGGACCAGCCGCTGATCAACCCATTTGATAATCCGCTGGTGATTGCGGTACCACCGGCCGGTCGCGGGATTGAAGTCTTCCCAGACCCAGCCGTCGCCGGGGTTTCCCCGGTCGTCCGATGCGCGGGTCCTCCGGCAGGATCGACAGGGCCCGCTCTGCTCGTGAAAATCACGCCAGCAGACACCGCCGGCGAGATCGCCGCCAAACGTTTTCTGCATCTGCTGATTCATGAAGAGAATCTCGCAGGAGTCCTTGTCGACCACATAGATTTTCGCATCGATCGATTCCAGGACGGTAAGAAACAGCTCATGTGAACGGCGCAGTTTTTCCTCGGTGCGCTTGAGTGCCGAAATATCAGTATAGACCGCCACCGCCCCTGCCTGGACTCCCTCCCTGATGATCGGGGAACCCGCGGCAATAACATGAATTTCCGAGCCGTCCCGGCGCTGGCGCACGGTCTCAAACGGTTCGAGGGGTCGGCCGCTGATCACCTCCCGGGTCTTCTCGCCCGCTTCCGCAAGGCTTTTGCCCTGGGCAACCAAAGTGTCGAGGTGCCGGCCCAGGGCCTCCTCCGGGCGATATCCGAACATCCGAACCGCTCCCGGATTCCAGTCGATGACGTGGTGCCGGGCATCGAGGGTGACGATGGCGTCGGGGGCCTCGAGCAATACCGATTCAAGGAACTGGCGGCGCTGTTCGTTCTCCCTCTCCACCTGTTTGATCGAGGTTATCTCGCGGATATATTCGACGGCCAAGGGCAGGGAACCGTTCTCATCATAAATGGGAAAAGCGCGTAATTCCCAGACCCGACCATCGGCCTCGTCGGTCACCTCCCGCACCACGTTCCGACCGGATTTGAAAACCTCTGCCACCGCGCATTTCTTACAGGGCTGGGCGATGTTTAAAAAGCGGCTGTAGCAGGTCGGGCAGGCTTCTCCATTCGCTGCCCCGGTGGCCGTTTGGTGACTTCGATCATTACTGAACAGGATCTTGAAATCTCGGTCGACGACGAAAAGCTGTTCCGGCACCGCCTTGAGCACTTGCAAGAGAAGATCGCGGGAAACCTGGAGCGCGCGATTGGCAGTCTCCAACCCCGCCATCCGTCTTTGCATCTCTTGCTCCCGGTTATCCGGGTTGGCCTCGGCCTGGGCGATGTCCGGCTGACCGCCTTCCGCCACCGCCACCCGAAAGCCATGGGCCGCCAGAAGCTCCCGCATGAGGGCCAGGCCGGCCTCATCCTCGGCAGCGGCCAGCACCGAGTACTTTCCCAGGCTCCCGGGATTTTTCAAGTCGTCCATGCCCCGTCTTCCGGGAGCCGCGCAGCAGCTCGAGCACTCACCATACGGCCGACTATCTTCTCATTTATTTTCGTGATACTCATATGATATGCAACCATCGTCAAGCAAATCGGATAACCATCTGACAATTTTCTTAGCCGTTGATAATAAATTGATATACCATACAGCTATAATCTGGCACCCCACAAGGGGGGTACTCTTTTCAGTCCCCTCTTGCAGCACACGAGGAACAACCCCGGCAACCGCAATTTTCCAGGCCATGTACCTCTACTGTACCAAAGGAC
>JBBRGP010000310.1:0-3331 GCA_038224105.1 Desulfobulbales bacterium
CAGATCCGCGGCACAGTGCAAATGGGCAAGCAGCTGGGCGGCAAGGTTATCGGTTTTCCTACCGCCAATTTAAAATTCAACGAAGAGGACCTGGTGCCGAAACACGGGGTATACGTTGTCCAGGTCATCTGTCGTGGCCGATGTTATGGGGGGGTGCTCAACATCGGCTATAATCCCACCTTCGGTGAAGAGCGGCTGGTTGCAGAAACGCATATATTTGATTTTAATGACGATATTTATGGTCAACCGATAAAGGTCAATCTCCTCAAATTCATGCGCAGCGAACGGAAATTTTCCGGCCCCACAGAACTTGCCGATCAAATAGGCAAGGACGTGCTGCTCGCGAAAACGATTCTCGACGAACAACGGCAGGAACTGGTCGTGTCATGTTCAGAGCGATTCAACCGCTGAAAGACGAGGGAGAGAGACGGGATATTTTCTTGTTGCAAGTAGCCTCAAGGTGTCTATAGTGTAGGCGCTCATTGCCCGGGGTGAAGCGTGCCTGGGCCAGGGCAGGAAACAGTGTAACGGATATTCTTTGTCCCTGGCACCGTCCTTGCCAGGACGAGGCAGGCAAATGTTTGGGCTATCAATACTATAGAGGGTCGTCATGGTTGAACAGTTGCAGGAAGATTTGCCGAAAGTGATTGAGGAATTGGATAAAAAATGCAAGGAACATCCGCAATCGGTTATGGCATTTCACCATCTCGGGCTGGTCTATATGAAGGCCGGACGCATCCCGGAAGCGATCAAGGCTTTGGAAAGGGCGATAGAAATTGACCACTTGAGCAGCGAGAGCATGATTAACCTCGGTGCCGTTTATTTTGGCCAGGGAAATCTCGACAAGGCCCAGGCGTTGAACGAACAGGCGCTCTCCGTTAGTCCTGAAAGTGCCCAGGCCCATGCCAATCTCGGTCTCATCTGGCAACAGCGCAGTAATTTGGAGAAGGCCATTGCTTCCTATGAGATGGCGATCAGGCACGATCCGAAGCTGGCCAGTGCCTGGCTGAATCTTACCTCAGTATTGACGATGAAAGGTGAGGATGAACGGGCGGTAACAGCTGCCCGAAAAGGTCTGGAGCTTGATCCGGACTCACCGCTTGGCCACAATAACCTGGCAGTGGCGCTTTATTTCAGTGGAAACTTCCGTGATGCCAAGAACCATATGGATAAAGCCAGGGATCTGGGGTATTCGGTCGATCCGAATTTCGTCGCGAGACTCCAGGAAAAATTGGCCTGATTGGCCAGCAGTTTGAGGTAAGAGCGAGATTCATGTCTAATGACAATTTTATAGTTCGTCCATGGTGCCCGTTTTGCGGCCAGACGGTTGGTCGAGCATCGAGTGCGCCGACTCGCAAAATGAATGAATTTCCGGTCGGGCGCTGTCAGTGCGGGGCGGTGTATACCTGTGATGTAACCGGCCACAATGTCGGCTCCGCCATTGTCGAGACATTGGTTTATGCATGTGATGATAATGCTGATTTTGCCTGGGAACTGATGCCCGAGGACGATTATCTGACCGGCCGCGTTGATAACTATGACGAGGCTACCCACCAGGTGGTGGCCACCAAAAACATGGACGGTCGGTCGGTGCGCGGCGTTCTGTACTTTGTTCGCCTGCACACCGACGTGCGGGAGATTGCCCAGCGCGTAAGAGAGAAAAAAAACGAGATCCTGGCGCGGTCTGTTCCGAACACTTACTCCCAGGACAGCATAGTCGTAGAACCAGCTCCGGACCCCGGTCGAGTGCGGCAAAAGGCCAGCAAAGCCTTGATCAAAGACCTGGTCGAACGGGAAGACGTCGATGGGCTTGTCGCCCTCTGCTTCGACGATAAGAAAACCCTGCGGTTGCTGCAGAGGCTGCTCTATGCTCCGATGGAGAGCAACCGCTGGCATGTTGCCTGGATTATCGGGCGGGTGACCGCTAGAACCTCCACCCGCCAGCCGGGCCCGGTTTCGGAACTTTTACATCGCCTCTTTGAGGCCTGCGCGGATTCAGCGGCGACGCCATGGGGGATGGTTGAGACCATCGGGTATATCATTGCTCTGCGCCCTGATATCTTCGGCGCTTTCACCCGGTATCTCCTCAATTACCTCAGAGAACCCTCGACCCGCGGGCAGGCTCTCTGGGCCTTGAGTGAAATCGCCGACAAGCGGCCCGACCTGATCCGCGACACGCCGTTTTATACTCTGTTCCAGTTCCTCAAACATCCAGAAGCGCAGATGCGTGGCCTGGCAGCACGGCTGATGGGGCGGATTCGAGCAACTGAGGGAACCATGCAGTTGATGGCACTCGGCAATGATCAGGCGCAATTTACATACTGTCGAGAAGGTCGGCTGGTAACTGCTACCGTCGCTGAAATAACTGCTGAAGCAATACGTGCAATCGCTGGAGGATCCGTTGATGAGCAATAAACTTCAATCATTCGATTCAATCGGTCGAATCGGTGGAACTGGCAAGGAAGGCACCGGCAATCCCGTTAAAAAGGAATACGAAGCAGGGCGGGAGTTTGTCGCCGGACAGGAGTACGGCCTGGCGGCGGCGGCCCTCCACAACGCCCTCGTCGGCTTCGAGGAGATGCAGGATGAGGTGGGAATCGCCAATGCCAGTAACCAGCTTGGTCATGTCTGTCTTGCCCGTAACGATTACCAAGGGGCTCTCAGCCTCTATCAGCGGGCCTTGCTGATCTGTCAAAAATCCAATGACCGGATGAGTGTTCTCGCCGTTTTAAAAAAGATAGTTGCGGCATATAAAGGGTTGAAGCAGTATGATCAGGTGCTCGCCACCTGTCTCGATATGATCGATCATTATCAGGACAACCGCGACGTTCCGGGAACGATCTCGGCTCTTGAGGAAATGGCGGATGCCTATATGGCGAAAGGGCAAAGGGAAAAAGCCGCTGATGTCTACCGGACCATTGGTGGGATTCATAAAAATTTCCGGCATGATACCACGGCTGCCGCATTTATGGAAAAGGCTGCCAAGGTGCTCGGCGAGAGCTGAGAGAAACGGACTGACGGCGGATGTTTACGGGGTTAATCGAAGGGATCGGTAAAATCGCCGGCAAGCGTAGCGCAAGCGGCGGGATTATTCTTGATATTGAAGCCGCTTTCGACCTGACTGATCCGGAAGAGGGCGAATCCATCGCGGTAAGCGGGGTGTGTTTGACTGCTTATGGCCTGCAGGGTCGTCGGTTCAGCGCTGATGTCTCGCCGGAGACCCTCTCCCGCACCAAACTCGGCATGCTCTCGGCCGGTGATCCAGTTAACCTCGAACGTGCCCTGCGGCTTGCCGATCGCCTCGGAGGTTAACTGGATCACCGGCCATATC
>JBBRGP010000311.1:0-3329 GCA_038224105.1 Desulfobulbales bacterium
ATACCGATTTGATACCGGGTTTGATTTAGCACTCATGCCGGAAAAATCAACCAATTTCCGACCAGAAACTCTACCTTCTTATTGCCATCGAGGAATCAACAGGAACCTGATTTCGGGACTGTGGGCTTACAACGTAACATATGGCATCAAATCGATCAAAGCTCTGCATGAAGAGATTGAGCTGCTGGTCGAAGACCGGATGGTAAAAGTCGAGCAGGCCAATGCGATCATCGGCCAAATCAATATCGTTGCCCGGGCCACTCGCAACATGATTATCGACGACAACAAGGAGAACCAGGCAAAGGAGGTTCAGCGAATTGCCGATGCCCGTAAAACTGCCGGTGGCCTGCTGGAGCAAATGAACAAAACCATTAAAAACGAAAAGGGCCTAGCGATCCTGAACAAAATCACTAAGGATATCCGCCCGACCTTCGGCCGTCACCTGGAAGCCCTGTTGGGATTTGTCAAAGAGGAACAAACCCAGAAGGCCAAACCGCTGCTGATGGGCGAATACCGGCAAATCCAGACTGCCTACTTCAACACACTTGAGGAATTGATTACCTTCCAGACTCAATTGGCCAATGACGCCGGCAAGGAAGCAGCCGCCGCAGCCAATACTGCCACCACCCTTATAGCCACTTTGTTGGCCCTCGCCCTGGCTGTCAGCGTGATCCTGGCCTTCTTCATCATCCGCTCGATCACCGGGCCGGTAAGTAAGGCTGCGTCCCTGGCCGATACCATGGCTAAGGGTGATTTCACCGCCAAACTCGACATCAACCAGAAGGACGAAATCGGCCTGATGGCCACCTCCCTCAATTCAATGGTCGGCCAACTGGGCACCATGATCCGGGACATCATCGGCGGGGTCGACAGGCTGAGCGCCTCCTCCAGGGACCTGGCCTCCGTCTCTAACCAGCTCTCGGCCAACGCCAAGGACACCTCGGAAAGGGCCGGAACCGTGGCCGCAGCCACCGAGGAAATGAGTACAAACATCCAGTCTGTTTCCGCCGCCATGGAGCAGTCGACCAGCAATATCAACATGGTGGCCTCCGCCACCGAAGAGATGAACGCCACCGTCAGCGAGATTGCCCAGAGTGCCGAGAAGGCCCGTTCCATTTCCGAAGGCGCGGTCAAGCAGTCGCAAGAGACCTCGGAGAAAATGACGGCCCTGGGCGAATCGGCCCGAAAAATCGGCCGGGTAACCGAAACCATCACCGAGATTTCCGAACAGACCAACCTTCTGGCCCTCAACGCCACCATCGAGGCGGCCCGGGCCGGCGAGGCAGGCAAGGGTTTTGCCGTTGTTGCCAACGAGATCAAAGAACTTGCCCGGCAGACTGCGGCCGCCACCGTGGACATCAAAGATCAAATCAGCGAGATGCAGGCCACCACCGACACCACGGTCCATGATATCGAAAAAATCTCGGATGTGATCAGCGAGATCAACAACGTCATCAACGGCATAGCCACGGCCGTGGCGGAGCAGTCGACCGCTTCCAACGAGATCGCCAATAACATCAACCAGGCATCCCAGGGCCTCGCCGAGGTTAATGAAAACGTGGCTCAGAGCACGGTGGCGGTCGCCGCTATCACACGGGATATTGCCGGCATCGACCAACAGTCGAGACACGTGGGCGACGGCAGCGGCCAGGTGCAGCAAAGTGCTCAAGGTTTAGCCGAATTGGCGGCCCAGTTGGAGCAACTGGTGAAGCAGTTCAAGGTCTGAAAATTACAGACCCCTTCCGGGTGGATGCCCCCCGCAACCACCCACGCCTTTGCCCTCCAAGAGGTTTTTTTCGACGAAAGGAGAATCCTGTGGGCAATCGTTCACCAGGAATCACCCACCCCGACCAGAACGGAGCATGTGCCCAGCCTTGACGATCAGAAGCACTACCGGACTTGCATGCATCAAGAGATCAAAGATATCCACTGGTCGCACCAGTTCACCAGCTAGCAGCATTGAAATCTTTTCGACAAGATGTGGCATGGGAGCAAAGGGAGCAAGTCCCAGTGTCAGCGACAAAACTATGAGCAGAGGATAGGGGATTTTATCTAGCCAATTCATGATGTTGTTTTGTTTTTCCTTTGCATAAATTTACTGGAACATCGTATAACTCCAAGCCATCATAACCACAAAGTTAAGAAACAGACCGCATATCTTACAGCGCTTCCACCCTGCATGGTATATACCGGTGCATTGGGGTACCAAGGAAATCCCTGTTGCTGCTTTTTGTCAACCGATTGACATTGATGCCATAGATCTTACCCTCATACTCCAAACCAAATCCATGGGGGATGAGCACCGTTCCCTGCCGGACGGCATCGCTCAATTCCAGTTCCCCCACTGCACTGCCGGCCTCGGTGGTTACACGAACCTGCTGTCCATCGGAGAGACCGAGGATCCTCATATCACCCGGATGCATGGCAATCGTGCAAGCCCTTTTGTCGGTATTCCACGCCGGATTTCGCATAAGCGTATTGGCATTATATTTCATGTGGCGACCGGCATTCAAGATGAGCGGAAATTCGTCAGGCAGATTAAGGGCTTCCGTCTCTGTTGCGGCATTCAGTGCCTTTGTTTGTTCTTCCAGTTCGGCGATATACACCTCAATTTTTCCCGATGCTGTGGCAATGCCGTCCATGGGCCTATCGGTGTTGGCTTCGCCTACCCAAAGTCCCTGCGGGGTATCCATTATCGCTTGAAAAATCCGATCACCCTGGTCCAACCCCAGTTTAAACCCAGCCCGCGCCGCATTTTCCCGGAAGGATTGTGGCGCGGTCATCAGCATGCCCCATAGCGCCGCCTTGTTGCCACTGTCCCATACCTCACCCAAGGTTTTTGCCAAGATGAAGGTCATCTTCGAGCGTATAGCCGGCTCCCTTGCCGCCCATGCCATGAGCTTTGCGCCAAATTGCAGACGATTGCCGCGCGCAGCTTCCTTTACCTCTTCAGGTATTTCCGGGATGATGCCAAGTTTGTCGGCAATATCGGTGAAGATTTGCGAAGCTTCCCGGCAGTTCGCAAGCGGGTCGACAAGAGGTTGGCGCATCTGGAAGTAGACACCGGGGTAGGTCCAGGGGAAAAAGGTACCGTCCCAGGATTCGTAGGCGTTGCGACAGGGGAGTATATAATGTGCACATTTCGCCGTTTCACTCATGACAATGTCGCAGACCACAAGCAGATCGAGCTTTTCGAAGGCTTTCTCGTAGGCGGTGGTGTCCGGATAGGAACGCAGCGGATTACAGCCATTCACATAGACTGCCCGCAAGCGATCCGGGTGTTCACTCAATATCTCTTCCGGCATTACCGCCGGCGGAAAAGACCCGGC
>JBBRGP010000312.1:0-3317 GCA_038224105.1 Desulfobulbales bacterium
GATGACCCGGGCGGCGGTGACATAGTCCTTGGTCATCTCGGTGAGCACCGCCGCCCGGGTCAGCCGGACGTAGTGCGGCTGCTGTACGATGAGCGGGGCAATGCAGTTGGTGAGGATGGTGACGAACATCAGCCGCGGCGAGCGGACCCCGATGACCCGGGCGGCGGTGACATAGTCCTTGGTCATCTCGGTGAGCACCGCCGCCCGGGTCAGCCGGACGTAGTGCGGCTGCTGGACGATGGCGATGGCTATCATCGCGTTGATCAGACTCGGCCCTAGGACGGCGACGAGTACCAGAGCGAGCAGCAGGCTGGGAAAGGCCAGGACGATATCCATGATGCGCATGATGAAGGTATCGACCCTCCCCCGGAAAAAGCCGGCGACAAGGCCAAGGATAACCCCGGCGGCAAGGGACAGCGACACGACGATACAGCCGATAAACAGTGAATACTGCGAACCGTGAATCAACCGCGACAGCATGTCCCGGCCGATGGCATCGGTGCCGAGGGGAAATTTGAGGCTCCCGCCATCCTGCCAGAACGGCGGCTGGAGGAGGGCGTCCCGGTACTGCTGATTGGGGGCATGGGGGGCGATAACATCGGCAAAGACGGCAACGAAGATGACTCCGATGAAAAATATCAGGCCGACGACGGCGCCGCGGTTTTCACTGAAATAGGACCAGAATTCGCCGAGAACGGCGCGAAATCCGGCCGGACGACTGTCAAATGTTTCCTGGACGGCGATTTCGGTCATAATTAATCCGTGTGGCGAATTTGCGGGTTGATCAGACCGTAAAGCAGATCAACGATCAGATTGACGATCATGACAATAGCGGCGATGAGCAGGAGGCCGCCCTGCACCGCCGGATAATCACGGCGAAAAATCGAATCGACCATCCACTTGCCGATACCCGGCCAGGAAAAGATGGTCTCGGTCAGAATCGCCCCGGCAAAGAGCACCCCGACCTGCAGGCCGATGACGGTGATGACCGGGATCATGGCGTTGCGCAGGGCATGGAGACCGATCACCCGCAGCGGCCCGAGGCCTTTGGCCCGGGCGGTGCGGACATAATCTTCGCTGAGCACCTCGAGCATGGCGGAGCGGGTCTGCCGGGCGATAACCGCCAGCGGGATGGTGCCGAGGACGATGGCCGGCAGAATGAGGTGGGACAGGGCGGAGGTCAAGGCCCCGGCCTGTCCGGAGAGCAGGCTGTCGATCACCATAAAACCGGTCACCGGTTCGAAAAAGTACAGCATCGAAATCCGTCCGGACACCGGAGTCCAGCCGAGGATCCCGGAAAAAAAGATGATCAGCAACAGGCCCCACCAGAAGATCGGCATCGAATAGCCGGTCAAGGCCCCAGTCATGACCGTGTGGTCGAAGGCCGAGCCCCGGCGGGTGGCGGCGATCATTCCGGCCGGCAGGCCAAAAAACACGGCGATGATCATGGCGCAGATCGACAGTTCCACCGTTGCCGGAAAGAGGGTGGCGAATTCTTTCAGTACCGGCTGTTTGGTGATGATGGAGGTGCCGAAATCACCGGTCGCCAGCTGTTTGAGATAAAGGCCGTACTGGACGAGGATCGGTTTGTCAAAGCCCATTTCCGCCATCAGTTCGGCATGGCGCTCCGGGCTCATCCCCCGTTCTCCGGCCATCAGCATGACCGGATCGCCGGGCAGGGTGCGAATGAAGACGAAGGCGACCAAGGTGACCCCGAAGAAGGTCGGCAGGACGACGATCAGTTTTTTGAGAAAATAGACAACCATGGAAGGATCTCGGGCGAAGGTGTCGGCATGCAAAAAAGGCCGGTCAGATCGCTCTGCCCGGCCTCCGTGTCTGACGCTTACTTCAGGTCAACACCGTAGAAGATGTTGCCGCCGAAGGGGTCGATGCGAAAATCGACTACCTCTTTGCGAACCGGCTGGAAGACCACGGAATGGGCGATGGTCGCCCACGGCGCCTGCTCTTTGAAGACCACCTGGGCCTCGCCGTAGAGTTTGGTACGCTCCGCCGGGTCGGCGGTCACCTTGGCCTTCTGAATCAGGTCGTCAAAAGGTTTGTAGCACCATTGGGCACGGTTGGCGTTACCGACGGCATCGCAGCCGAGGAGGACGGCGAGGAAGTTGTCCGGGTCACCGTTGTCGCCGGTCCAGCCGAGGAGCACGGCGCCATCCCGATCTTTTTCCTTGGAGCGCTTGAGATACTCGGCCCACTCATAGGAAACGATTTCGACGGTCACCCCGACCTGGGCGAAATCGGCCTGAATCATCTCGGCCATCCGCCGGGCATTGGGATTGTAGGGGCGCTGCACCGGCATTGCCCAGACTTTCATCTTCAGATCCTTGACTCCGGCCTCAACCAGGGCCTTCTTGGCGGCAACCGGATCATAGGGATCGTCGACAACGGCATCGTTGTAGGACCAGATGGTCGGCGGAATCGGGTTTTTGGCAATTTTGCCGGAACCCTGGTAGACCGCATCGAGGATGGCCTGCTTGTTGATCGCCATGTTCAGGGCTTTGCGGACCTTCGGGTTGTCAAAGGGGGCAATCGAGGCGTTGTAGGCGAAATAGCCGACATTCAGCCCTTCTTTCTGGAGGAGATTGACCACCGGATCCTTTTTCATCGCCTCGAGATCGGCGGGATTCGGGTTGAACATGACCTGGCACTCGCCGGCCTTCAGCTTCTGATAGCGTACCGAGGGGTCGGGGGTAATGGCGAAAACCAGATTATCGATGGGGGCTTTGCCGCGCCAGTAGTCGGGGTTGGCCTTATAACGGATCGAGGCGTCTTTCTGGTAAGCGACAAACTGGAAGGGACCGGTTCCGACCGGTTCGAAATCGACCTTGTCCGGGGTTCCGGCCTTCATCATCTTATCGGCATATTCGGCGGAAAAGATCGAGGCGAAATCCATGGCCAGGTTGGCGATCATCGGGGCTTCCTGGCGCTTCAGGACGAATTTGACGGTTTGGTCATCGACCTTGACGATTTCCTTGATGAGGTCCGGCATCGACATGCTGTTGAAATACTCGTATTTGCCGCCGCCGACCTTATGGAAGGGGTGCTCTTTATCCCATTGCCGCATAAAGGTGAAGAGAACGTCATCGGCATTGAAATCCCGGCTCGGGTTGAAATTGGCGGTAGTATGGAATTTTACCCCTTTGCGCAGATGGAAGGTGTACTCCAGGCCATCGGCGGAAATGTCCCACTTCTCGGCCAGACCGGGTTCAATCTCGGTGGTTCCCCGTTTAAAGGCCGAGAGTTTGTCGAAAAGTTGCCGGGATGAGGCGTCAAAGGTCGTTCCCGCCGTGTAAAAGGCC
>JBBRGP010000313.1:0-3315 GCA_038224105.1 Desulfobulbales bacterium
AGGTAACGGAAGGAGCATGAAAGGCAAAGATCTCCTCTATCTCCTGTTGCAGCAAAAAGCGCCAGAGGTCGATATGATGGACTCCTTCATTAAAAGTTACGCCGCCGCCAAGGCATATCTTCCGGTGCCAGTCCGGTGCGGTCCGACCGTCACGGCAATGGGTGTAAGCGCTGCGGATCGCCACGATGAAGCCGAGACGGCCGGAAGAGAGGATCTCTTTTGCCTGTAAGATCAGCCTGTGCCATCGCAGATTAAAACAAACCATGGTTTTTAATCGCGACTTCCGGCCAGCTTCAACGAGCTGATCGCACTCCTTTTTGGAAAGTGCCAGCGGTTTTTCCAGGAAGACATGTTTTCCGGCATCCAGGGCCGCAAGTGAGATTTCATGGTGGCTCGAAGTAGGGGTCAGGACGCCGACCGCCTCGATGCGGGGATCGTCGAGCAGGTCGCGTGCGCTATTATATCTGGTCACAGCGGGATAATCTTGGGTCAGGCCATCCAGCCGTTCGCGGTGAACGTCGGCGACGGCGACCAGTTCCGCGCGAGCAAGCCTTTTCAGGGAAGGAAGATGGTGTTCAATGGCGACCTTACCACAGCCAATAAGGCCGATCTTCAGTTTTGCCGGCTCGACGCTCATCTCAGGATATCATAGGGTGAGTATTATCAACAGCATAAAGCCATCGTGAAGAGATGTCCATATCGTCTGAATGTGTCTTGCTCGCACTATACGCCGAATCTGGGTTACTTTCAAACACCAACTGACTGCATCTTCTTTCGACCAGCCGGCGATGCCCCAGACACTGGTCACCGGGCAATGATTTTCACTGCTCTTTTGGCCATTGCCAGCCGGTTTGGCTCGTTACCGTTGGATGTAGTAGAGTAATAACTTTTGCAGATCGTGAAGCCCCCTTGTATTTGGAAATATGAATGTTTGAACAAGTGATTGGCAATATCGACAACCAACTGAATTTACGTACTTTTCAAGCAATGCTCGCGATGTTGTGCATGGTACCGCTGCTGCTGTTGGCTGCCTGTCTCGCCGTCTTTTACTGCTGGTCGAGGATGAGCAAATTATCAGAAAGATGAGTGATGAGAATCGGCCGGCGATGGGAACGGCGATTCATACCGCCACAGTATGGTTGCGTTCTCTGACGGATATGAGTATGAACCTTTCCATGAAGGTCGACATCTTTTGGAATGTATACTGCATTTAATAAATCTGTCCCGTTTCTATGCGGTCCCGTTTCTATGCGATCATCATTAGCTCATGTCGGCAACGAAGGTATTCTGCTGACGCTTGCGCCCTGCCTTTCTTACTCGCCAGCGCCGGCACCGATGGCGGAAGCCCTGCCGCCTGGCGGCTAATCGCTGCCTCGATAGCTTCGGTGCTCTGTCTTGGAGCATCCATGCTTCTTTTTAGAAGTACTCTGCCGGGGAAAATATGTGGCTACCTGGCAATTGTCGGTTGCGGTATTGCCGGCTTTCCGTATTTCGCCGCGGAGCCCCAGATTGCCCTGCTCGGTGGCGTCGTCTTTATCCAATCCATCTATTTCCTGAGAGAATTTCGCATCCGCCAGCATCCGAGCTTCCTCAATTCACCCGAAGACAGGAGCCTTCAGCGGGCGCGAGCCGCTTTATGGACTGTTCCACCTCTCGCCTTCTCCGGTTTCTTCCTCGATCCCGCCGGGCATGAGAAGGGAGAGAGTGCTATTACCGCGGCGCTGCTGATCAGCCAGGGACTGGTCGCCCATTGGACAGGGAGGCGGCAGACGGGATTGGCGACAATTGTCTGGATAATTCTGCCTGTTGTTGCCTCGCTTGGAGGGCTCTTTGCTTTCTCGATCGGTCAAGCCAGGCTCGCGGCTGTCGCGATAAGCCTGTTGACCCTCGTTGTTCTTCCTCGACCACGATCTCCTCTTGAATATCATGAACGTTGGTGGGAACCCTTCCTCAATCACCCGGCCCGCGTTCCCATCACCACCTTTCTCGGCTAATGCCTGGTCGGCACCCTGCTGCTGCAACTTCCATGGGCATCCACCACAGGGCACATTGCCCTTGTCGACGCGGCCTTCACCTCGGTAAGCGCCGTATGTGTCGCCGGATTAACGGTATTGGACACCCCAAACGATTTCACTCCGCTTGGGCAATGGCTCATTTTTATCCTCATTCAGCTGGGCGGTTTGGGCATCATGACCATTTCCACGATAGCGCTGCATGTCATGGGAAAGCGCTTGAGCCTTCGCCAGGAACGGTTGCTGACCACCTTGACCGAAACCAGTCGGCGACTGCTTGGCACTTGCCCTGTGGCAAGGGCTTTTCACCTCGGTTTCCGCCTTCTGCAACGCCGGATTTGCCCTGCAGAGCAATAATCTGATCGCCTACCAGAGCAGCCCTCTCATCCTGCACGCTGTAGCGGCATTGATCATCCTCGGCGGCCTCGCCCCGGCTACCTGCCTGCTGCTCCCGGCCTGGCTGAGAGGACGCGCCATCCCGCTGGCCCCGCGGATTGCCCTCCTGACCACCGCGGTGCTTCTTTTTGCTGGAACCGTGTGCTTCCTGGTCTTTGAATGGGATGGCGCCATGGCTGGATTGTCCTTTGTCGACAAGTTCCATAATGCCTGGTTCCAGTCCGCCACCTTACGGACAGCAGGCTTTAATTCGGTCGATATCAGCGGCGTTCTCGGACCAACTTTTTTGATTATGCTCACCTTCATGTTCATCGGGGGCAGCCCTGGCGGGACCGCCGGCGGTGTTAAAACCACAACCATCGGTGTCCTGTGTCTGACTTTTTGGGCGTGCATCACCGGTCATAACGAGGTTATAGCCGGAAATAGGCGGATACCGCAAAGCACCATTAACCGCGCCATTACCGTGGTCGGTTCCGGGATACTGATCTGGTTTTTTGCCTTGCTGGGATTACAGATAACCCAGCAGCTTCCCGCCAGGGACCTGGCGTTCGAGGTGACTTCGGCTCTCGGTACAGTGGGCTTATCACTTGGAGCGACACCGCATCTCGACGAGATCGGCAAAATAATCATCCTCCTGACGATGTTTGTCGGGCGCATCGGGCCCATGACCCTTTTTACTCTTCTGAGTCTGGATGTCGCGCCAGCCGATTCGCGATGTCCCGATGCCCGCATTACCTTAAACTGAGAGAATCACCATGCCCCAGCAAGTACTGATCATCGGACTCGGGCAGTTTGGCATGTCGCTTGCCCGCACCCTGTCCGAGAAAGGAACCGAAGTCCTGGCCGTCGATCGCCGCAAGGACCTGGTCGACGAGGCCTCCGCCTTTGTTACCGAGACGGTCATGAT
>JBBRGP010000314.1:0-3312 GCA_038224105.1 Desulfobulbales bacterium
CCAGCAAGGACAGGGAAGCAAGGTCCAGCCCTCCCGGCCGGAGCTGGTCCGGCTGTGGCTGACGGCCCGGGCCAAGGCCGATTTCCCGGACCCGGAGCAACGCAGCCCCGGCACCCTCTTTGGCGATGCCCACCTTCTCGCGAAATACCTTGCGGTCGGCAAAGGGCTGCTGATCGGGCTGGTCGCCGGACTGAGCTTTTTCACCTATACCGGCACAACCCCGGTCAACGTCTTTCATTTTCTCCTCTTTTTTGTGATTGGCCCGCTGGCCCTGATCGGCCTGCTGCTCTGCGCCTGCCTGCTCCGCCTCTTTACCCCCGGGATCAGGCTGCCGTCCTTCTACTCGCTGCTCCTGCGCGGGACGATGAGCCGTCTGGCGATGTTTCTCAACCGGCAGTGGCTGCGGAAGATCGGCGCCGACCAGCGGGCGGGCTATGCCTACGCCTTGAACATCTTCCGGACCCGCGGTGCCGTCTACGGCTCGCTGTTCTACTGGCCGCTGTTCGGCCTGGTCCAGCTTTTTGCCGTCGGCTTCTACATCGGCCTGCCAGCGGCAACCCTGCTGAAGATTGCCACCAGCGATCTGGCCTTCGGCTGGCAATCGACCCTGCAGCTGAGCGGCGAGGCGATCCACCGGGCGGTGCAGTTCGCCGCCCTGCCCTGGTCGTGGTTCCTCCCCGGGGCGACCGGCTACCCGTCGCTTGTCGAGATTGAAGGCAGCCGGATCCTCCTGAAAGAAGGTATCTACCACCTGGCGACCGAAAATCTCATCGCCTGGTGGCCCTTTCTCGTCCTCTGCCTGGTTTTTTACGGTCTGCTGCCGCGCCTGGCCCTGGCCGTTTTCGGCCGGATGGTCGAACGCCGGGCCCTCAGCCGAGTGAACCTCGACACCGCCGCCGTCGTCACCCTGGCGCGAAGGATGCAGACCCCTCTCGTCTCCACCCAGGCCGCCCCGGAAAGAGACCAGGCAAAATCCTCGCCCGCGCCGGACCAGCCGCAGGAAGAACCGGCGGCAGCGCCCCATCTCCTGCCCCAGGTGGTGCTTATTCCCGATGATATCGCCGGCCTCTGCCCGACCGCAAAACTTACCCCGCTCCTCGGCGACCGCGGTTTTGCCATCAAAAGCGTCCACACCTTCATGGCCGGCTACGACGAGGACCAGGAGATTAAAGATCTTCTCGCCGAGCAGCTGCGCACCCCCGAGGACGGGCTCTTTATCCTGATGGAGGGCTGGATGCCGCCGCTGGTCGCCTTTGTTACCTACGTCGGCGAACTGCGCCGGATCCTGCCGGACAAAACCATGATCCACCTCGGCCTGGTCGGACGCCCGGTCCGCACCGGCTTCACGCCCCTGGCGGACCGCGACCTCGCCATCTGGCGAAAGAAGATGGCGGCCGTCCGTGACCCCTATCTCCATGTCTTTACCCTGATTTCCTGAGAGGCTGCGCCGATGATACCGGAATTTGCCATACTGGGACACCCGAACGAAGGTAAATCCTCCGTTCTTTCAACCCTGGCTGAAGACGACTCGGTGCGGGTCAGCCCGACCCCCGGCGAGACCACCGAATGCCGGTCGTTTCCGGTGGTCATCGACGGCCGGGAGGTCCTGCGCTTTACCGATACCCCGGGCTTTCAGAATCCCGCCCGAGTCCTCGCCGAACTGAAAAAAAGGGGGAAGACCGGGGAAAATCCGCTGACCGAATTTCGCAACTTCGCCGCCACCGTGCCGGAGCTGCACGATGACTGGGAACTCCTCGGCCCGGTGGAGCGGGGAGCGGGGATCATCTATGTGGTCGACGGCTCACGGCCGGTCCGCAATGTCGACAAGGCGGAAATGGAGGTCCTCCGCCTGACCGGCAAACCACGGATGGCGGTGATCAATGCCAAGGAACAAAACGACGAGTATCTCGAGGAGTGGAAAAACGAGTTCCGCAAAAATTTCAACAGCAACCGGGTATTCAATGCCCACCGGGCGACCTATGCCGAACGGATCCACCTGCTCGAGGCCCTCAAATCGATCGATCAGGACTGGCACCAGCCGCTGTCGCTGGTGGTCGAAGCCTTCAAAAAAGAATGGGCGGCGCGCAATGACGCAACGGTCGAAATCATCGCCGGCCTGCTCACCGACTGCCTGTCGCTGCAGCTCTCCGACAATGCCGGTTCCGAACAGGCGGCGGGCCGGTGCCGGGAGAAACTGTTCCTCCTCTACAGCGACACCCTCGCCCGCCAGGAGAAGATTGCCCACCAGCGGATTCGCGGCCTGTTCAAACACAACATCTTCAACTACGAACTGCCGAAACACTCGGTGCTCCACGCCGACCTCTTTGATGAACGGACCTGGCAGCTCCTCGGCCTTACCAAAAGACAGGTGGTGATCGCCGGCGGCCTCGGCGGGGCGGCCATCGGCGCCGGCCTGGAGATGGCGACCTTTGGCCACGGCCTCGGCATTTTCACGGTGGCGGGCACCGTCGCCGGGGCGCTTGGCGCCCTGTTCGGCGGCCAGAGCTTCTCGGACAAGGCGGAGATCATGGGCATTCCCCTCGGCGGCGAAAGGGTGCAGGTCGGCCCGGCCAAATCGATCGACCTGCTCTTCGTCCTGCTCAACCGCTCTCTTCTCTACTATCGCCATACCATAAACTGGGCCCATGGCCGAAGAGACTACGATCGGGCCGGCCAGCAGCTCCTCCAGGCCGGCCCGCAGCAGGCCTTCACCGCCCGGTGGTCGGCCGGCAACATCAAGATCTGTCACGATTTTTTCAAGACCCTGAGCAAGACGGACGGGGACGGCAATGGCCAGGAGAGTGCCCGGTTCCGGGAGCTGCTCCGCGCCACCCTGCTGGAAATCTCCCGCGAGTGAACCGTAATAGGGGACACCATGCCCATTAAAAGGGATTAATCAAAATATTGCCCTTTATTTCCATAAATTCATAGGTATGTTGTTGCGGTATTCCATAGCATATCGTAATTGGTATGGTGTCCCCACTTACAAAAGGAGCAGCGCATGGCACAGGTCATCAAAGGGGCGTTTCCGGAGGCCGTCAGAAACGATGAAAAAAAAGACGATAAAGCGATACCGAGTTATATTTTCCACATCTCCATCACCTTTTCCGACCCGCTGATCTGGCGCCGGGTCCAGGTGCCGGGAGAATTTACCCTGACCCAGCTCCACCACGTTATCCAAAAGAGCATGGGCTGGAGCGATTCCTCCGTCCATCAGTTCCTGGTCGGGAAAATCAGCTATGAACCGGCGATGACCCGCAATACTCTGCGCGAGTCAAAACGCTTCGACGAGCATAAATACAAGCTCCACTC
>JBBRGP010000315.1:0-3303 GCA_038224105.1 Desulfobulbales bacterium
CGGGTAGGAGTCGACCTTGCTGCCGAGGGCGATGCCACCGATTTCATGGGGAACACTTTTCCCGAGAGCCGTGAAAGGCCAAAGGAGAAAAAGCGTAAAAGCAAGAACTCGCCACCAGACTGAAAATTTCATAGGTACCATCGGGTTTTTTGCATAACGTAATTCCGATCCTCGCTGAATAATATGGCCACCTCGCCATGACAAGTCAAGCGGGGGCTCAATTGGAATCGAGTACTTGAAACAAGAAATGAATTTCTAAGGCACTAACACCCACAAGGGGGTATAAGTGCCTTCACGAAATTCATTCTTAAAAAACAAGAAATGAATTTCTAAGGCACTAAAAAGCCAAATGGTTCAGCGATTTCATGATCAGCGCAAACCCCATGGCAAACATGCCGCTCAACCCCATGCCGCATGAGAAGCCGGCGAGCAGGACGGGGGCATACTGCCGCCACATCGGCCCGTACTTTTTCAGGAAAAAATATCTGCCCAGAAAGGCACCGATAACCTCGAGGATCAGTCCGTGGGGGGTGGACTGGCCGAGGCCGCGCACCACCCCGTAGATCAGCAGGACCGGCAGGCCGATGAGGCTCAGGATGCCGTACATCAGCAGCCCGAACCCGAGGCCGGAAAAGACCGTCATCCCGTTCAGGGCCTGGTAAAACATGGAATTGCCTTCCAGCGTAGAGGTCTGCATGAGCAGGGTGTTGAGGGCCTGGAGATGCCAGAGTTCCTGGGCAAAAGGATAGTTGGCGGAGGGAATCGGCGCGAGCCGCCAGATGAACTGCGAGAACATCAGGCTGGCGATCATGACAATGGGGAAGACCAGCAGTTCGGCCTTGATAATTCCGCGAAGGGAGGTCCCGGTCAGTTCAATCTGCCGGAACTGAACAGTGGCCTCGCCGTAGTTGTGGATGGGAATGGGGGCATACCAGATCTCAATGCCCTGATAGCCAAAGTAGCGGGCGCCGGCGATGAAACTCGCCTCACGCACGAGGGGCAGACTGACAAACTGCCCGGCGATGCCCTCCATCCTGGCGGTGATATAGGAGATGATCGGGGTATAGATAAAGCCGTAGGCAAGGAAAAAAATCCAGGGGAAGGACGGTACCAGCCAGACACACAGGCCGACATAGGCCAGGGTCGAAAAAAAATAGATGGCAATGGCAATCCAGAAGTTGAAGTCGCCCCGGCCGGGCGGCGGATGGAAGAGGTCCCGGAGCGTACCCCGGTTGCCGCTTTTGTCCCGAAACGATCGGACCACGCTCCAGATGCCGATGACGCCGATCGCCAGCCCCAGGCCGATGCCAAAGCTCATGTAAAAGTCAAAATTGTTGGCGAAGACCGTGTCGACCGTCGCCATGCCCGGATGCCACCTGGTCAGAAAGCCCCAGGAATACAGGAGAGGATTGAGAATAATGGTGATGATCAACCCGACCAGACCGCCGATTACCGCCCAGAACGGCAGGACCATGCCGACGAACAGCAGACCGAGATCAAGCTGGAGGCCGGTGGCGACGGCGGGCAGCAGATCTTCGGTGTAGCCGGTCAGCTCGATCCACGGGATGGGGATGAGGCGGATCTGTTCGGTGAAAATGAGCCCGGAAATGATCGGCAGGAGGACATAGACGAAACCGAAGGCGAGACCGATGACCCCGCCGATCGAAAATACCCGCCATTTCCAGCTCTCTTTCTTCTCCTCGGCGGATTCCGCCAAAGCCATGGTCCCGAGGGCGGCGACCGGAGCCATGGGGAAAGGCAACCGTTCGACATCCGAGGTGATCCGGTACAGGGCATAGCCGAGACCGAAATGGTCGATACGCTGAATGATCTGCGAGCCGACCAGAAGAAGAATGGGGATCAGCCAGTCCCGGTGGAAGAAGGTGCGATCGAGCATGGAGGCCGATTCCGGTCCCGGGGCGATCCAGGTCGGGATGAATTCGGTGACGCCGAGCATTCGCGCGGCATCGGACTGTACCAGGTACTGGTTCCACAACAGCCCGGAAAAGGGTGAGGCGAGAGCCGCTCCGGCCATGTAGTAGAGGAGGAAGATCTCCTGCTGCTTGAGGTCGGAATGGGCACGCTTGGCAATCTCGGCAAACAAGATGATCGTCACCCAGCGGGCCGCCGGGCCGATGCCCTGGCCGATTACCAGCTGGAGGTACATCGACCCCGGCATCATCAGAAAGCCGATGAAGACCGCGCCGATGATGGTCTTCCAGTCGAATCCCTCGGCAAAGTGGGTGGGCGGCGTGAGGAGATCCCGGTATTCTTTCAGTTCTTTGTCGTCATACATGATGGGTAATCCTTAGCGGGGCAATGGGCTTTAGCCCCGGTCGCGCAGTTCAATCCGGCAAAACCTGGTAGCTCACGCCGGTAAACAGGCCGACCAGGGCCCAGCCGCCGCCCATAAAAAAATCGCCGATGATCAGACCGATGAAGAAAAATTGCAGTTTTCTAAACAGAACTACGCCGCCGTAGCGCATGCACAGGGCGTTGCACGCCCAGCCGATAAAAAAACTGAGCCACAGGATGCGCATCGCCGAACTGTAGGCGGTCAGGTAGCCGAGCGGATGAATCGGCCACCAGTAGAAGCGATGGTAACAGATCACCAGAACGAGCATCACCAGGGCGCCGAGCAGAGCGAAGTTGAACACCCACTGGCCGGTCATGGTGTCGGTGGTCAGCAGCCGGAAGATATTATCGTAGACCGTCGTGGTTGTTTGATTGGCCCAGTCGAGCTGCAGTTCGCGGATGCCGAAGCGGTAGCAGAGGGTCATCATCGCCAGGATCGAGGCGGTCATCGAGGCGACGATGGTGAGGGCCAGACCGCTGAACAGCAGCAGGGCCGGCCGGCGGTTCTGGTGGAGATGCCGGCCGTGGAGGAGAGATGGCATAAGCGATTCCCGTAAGTCGACGAACAGCACCTTCTGGCTCATGCCGGCGAGCAAGGCGCCGACGCCGGTAAACATCTTGGCGCCGAGCAGGGCGATCATGCCGTCCATCGGGGCGGCGGTCAGGGTGAAGTAGGCCAGCCCGCCCTGGCAGATGATCCGGGTGGCGACGATCATGATCATGAAAAAGGCGCCGACCATCAGGATTGCCGGCATTGGCGCCATGCCGAGGCGGATGTACCACCAGATAATCAGGGTCAGGCCGAGGATCGCCCCCCATAAGGAGATCCGCTCGTCGAACCATTCGGAAGGGCCTGGCGACGGTGGCCGGAGAAAAAACGACTGGCGGCAGACATCCCGGAGATGGAGCCTCGCCAGCCAGACGAGAAAGAGGAAGAAGATGCCATAG
>JBBRGP010000316.1:0-3300 GCA_038224105.1 Desulfobulbales bacterium
TGGAGTACCATTTTGAGCCGGGCTCCGAGCAGGACGGGGTGACCTTCCGGCTGCCCATCGATTTTGCCCTGGCGGTATCCCCGGCCCCCTTCGACTGGCTGGTCCCCGGATTTTTATCTGAAAAATTGATGTTTCTGCTCAAATCGCTGCCGAAGGCGATTCGCAAGAAACTGGTGCCGATCAACGAGACCATGGCCTGGCTGCTCGATGAGATGCCCCGGGCCTCAGGTTCGCTCCATGCCGCCCTCGAGGCGGCTATCCTCAAACGCTTCAAATTGCTCATTCAACGCTCCGAGTGGCCATTGGAAGTGCCTCTCCATCTGCAACCGCGCTTCCTCCTTTTTGCTGATACCGGCAAAGAAATCTGCGCTGGACGTAACCTCAAAGAGCTCCTTGCCGGTCAACAGCATAAGCCCCGGGAGCGGCAGGCGCCGACCCTGGACAAAAACGGGGAGGCAGCCATCGCCAAATGGCAGGGATCGGAACACACCGCCTGGACTTTTCATGGGCTGCCCGGTGCCATCCCGGCCTTTACCCGGCAAGGCGAAGTCGCCGGCTTTCTCTACCCAGTACTCGTTTCCCAGATCGATCGCGGCTGTGTCACCATCGCCTTTGAGAAAAACCCCCGACTGGCGGAGCAGAAAAATCGGAGCGGGTTCCTCTTTCTCTACAAACTGCAATTCGCCGACCAATACAAGGCCTTGAAAAAACAGGCGGTGACCACATTATCAGGACCTTCGGCAGGGTGGTTACTGGACCTCGGCATGACCCGCAAGGAGGCGACGGAGGCCCTGCTCGATTATATCCTGCAGCTGATCTTCGGCCCGCTGCCGGGAGGGCTTGTCAGCGAAAAAGATTTTCTTGAAACGGTGGCCAAAGTACGCCGCGAGGGGTTGTATGGCCTGGGCAAAAAATGGTGCGAGGAGTTCATGGCCCTCCTCCGCAAACGGCGGGCAATCGTTGACGCCCTTCGTAAGGCCTTTGCCGTCGAAAACAAAAACCGGTTCTTTATCCCTGACAAGGAAGAAGAGTTTTTTGCCCACCTCAACGACATATTTCCGCGGGACCTGCTTTTGCAGCCGCCGGAAATACGCTTTGCCGATCTCGACCGGCAGTTGCAGAGCCTGTCGGTCCGACTCGAGCGGTTTTGCACCAATCCGGCCAAGGACGGTCTGAAGGCGGAGCCGTTAATCGGCCATCTCGGAAATCTTCAGCAGCTTCTGGCGAAAAAAGATGCATTGTCGGTGGAGGGTCTCGCCGAGGTCCGCCGCTACCGGGCCATGATCAACGAATACCGAATTGTCCTGTTCTCGCCGGAACTTAAACCCCGGGAAACGATATCAGCCAAGAAACTTGAGGCCCAATGGCGAACGGCCCTGGCCAGGTGTTGAGAAGGGGATACAAGGCCCGCACCCCTGATTGGCGACAGGAAATGTCCATAAAAATCCGGGCGGCATCAGCTGTTGATGACCTTCCCGGTTATGTGCCTGAGACTGTCCATGGAGTAGGGCTTGGCCAGGGTATTGACAAAGCCGTACGGCCGGCAATCCATCATGACCGGATCGAGGATCGAGCCGCTCATGGCGATGATCCTCTGTTCGGGATCGATTTCATGGAGCAGACGGCAGGTCTCCACGGCAGATTCGCCAAGGGAATCCGAGAGATCGAGGATCACCAGGGGCCGCGGCAGCGCCGGGTTTCCGGCCAGCCGCTGGAGCTGTTCGATCGCGGTTTCCCGGTTTGCCGCCTTGAGCACGAAGAACCCCAGGTATTCGAGCATGATGGCACCGATTTGCCGCAATTGATCATCGGGTTCAATCAACAGCAGCGAACGGCCTCCGTCCACCTTCTTGTTTGTAAAGAGCGGTTGCCCTCCCTCCGCCGCGGCGACGGGAAGAAAGAAGGAAACGGTGGTGCCGGCCGCCGGTTGCGAATTGACAACGACATGGCCGCCGTGGTTGCGAAGCGTCGCATACACCACTGTCAGGCCGAGCCCCATCCCCTTGAGAGCCCCGCGTTCCTTGGTGGAGTAATAGGGATCGAAGATCTGGAAGAGCTGATCGCGGGCAATTCCCGGCCGGAATCACGGATTTCGACTCGGGCATAGCTACCGGCCGATACATACTGCCCGGCCATCAGTTGCGGCGAAGCGAATCTACTTTTGCTGATGCTGATTTCGACCGTTTCTCCACCACCGGCTTCGACGGCGTTTTTCAGGACATTGGCGATTGCCTGGCCGATCTCTTCGGCATCAACCGAAACCAGACAATCCTCACCGTCGGCGGTAAGAGAGTAATTCCAAGGCCCATCTTCGAAAAAGCGTTCAACGGCGGCGCGAATGAGCTGGCCGACCCCGACCGTTTTACGGCTGATGATACCGAAGTTGGAAAAGCAGGAAATCCGTCTGGTCAGATCGACGGCAACCAGGACCGCTTTTCTCGCCTCGCCGATAAGTTTGATGCGTTCTGTACCGCTCTGGCTCTGACCATGGTGGAGGATAATATCAAGATTGCCGCAGATCACCGTCAACAGATTGTTGAAGTCGTGGGCGACCCCTCCGGCCATGCAGCTCATGGCCTCCATTTTTTTGACCAGCCTGACGGCATTGTCCAGCTCCCTGGTGTACTTTTCCGCCTGAAACTGTCGGGTGATATCACGGAGGATGCATAGCCCAAAGATCTCATCCCCTTCGGCGACCGGGAAGAACGAGCCGAGGATAGTCCGGCCTTCAAGCTGTAAAGGAGAACCTTCAAGAATTTCATAACCGACCATGCCCCGGCCGACCAGCTGCTGACTGGTCCAGTGGCGGATGGGGGTCGCCAGCTGTCCCCAGTCTATTGCCTCTGGAAGCGCCACGCCAATCACCAGTTCCTCGCGAACGGAAAGCATCCTCAACGCCGAACGATTGGCGGCAACCACCTTGCCCTGACTGCTCAACTCGAGGATACCTTCGTCAAGATTGGCAAGAATCACATCCAGATGCCGCTTTTCCAGCAAAAGCTCCCGGGTAACCTCGGACCGCTTGAGGCCCGCCGGGATTCGGGCATCTTTTTTGTTTTTCGGCAAAGAAATGGATTTTTTCTCGCCATAGGTCTGCAGCGCTTCCCGGAGATGACGCCGCATCTCCTTGAGATTGCCCTTGGCGATACACAGATCACAATGGATTTCCTCGATGATCCTCTCATGATCCTCGAGAATAGTCGCCGACAGTACGACAATAAAGAGGTCCTGATGTTTCTTGGTGTTGCGGAGAATGCGACAGAGCTGCTCGCCGCTGACCAGAGGCATGATCAGGTCGGT
>JBBRGP010000317.1:0-3285 GCA_038224105.1 Desulfobulbales bacterium
GCTTGGTTATGAAAACCGCCCTGCCCGGCGGCCTAACCGCCCGCAATCAAAAAAGGCTGCGCCTGACGGCGGGGGCAGCCGAATTGCCGGCCCTGGTTACCGGCGAGGGCCCGGTCTGGCTCGCCGCACTGGCCGAGAAGGGCGAGCTTGGTCCGCGGGAGACGGCGAGGCTTCTTGCTGATAAAACGACGAAAAAGCTGATCGCCACCTTGGTCAAGAACCGGCTTGTCGCCCTCGACACTCGTCTTGCCAGGGATTCGGTGCGGGCAAAGAGCGAAATCTGTTACTCTTTTGCCGAAGGCACAGCGGCCCCACCCGACGATAGCGATGGGGATCCCGAGAGTATTAAAAATTATCGCAAGATGCTTTTACGGACCAAGGGTTTGGCCGTAAGTCATGCCGAGGCCAGGGCGCTCGACAACCTTTATCGCCTGAACCGGAAACGGCCTGGCGAGGCAGTAGGTCAGAAGGTCCTGCGCACTGGCTATGGCGGCTCGGCAAAGACTATGGCCGCCCTTTTCAGCAAAGGACTGGTGGTCAGTCGCCGGGTGCGGATCTTCCGCAACCCCTTCGGCGAGCAGTTGCCCTGCTATCCCCGTCCCGAAAGGCTGTCGGAGGAACAGGAGGCGGCGCTCAACCACGTTCTACCGGCGATCCGGAAAAAGACCTTTACCCCTTTTCTGCTGCACGGGGTAACCGGCTGCGGCAAGACCGAGGTGTATCTCCGGGCGGCGGAGGAGACTCTCGCCCAGGGCCGGGATGTGTTGATCCTGGTCCCGGAAATCGCCCTGGCCACCCAACTGGAGGCCCACCTCCTGTCGCGGTTCGCCGACCAGGTGGTGCTTTTGCACTCCGGGCTGTCCGGTGCCGAACGGTTCGATCAATTTACCCTTGCCCTGACCGGCAGAGCGCGGGTGGTGATCGGGGCCCGGTCGGCAATTTTTGCCCCGCTCAGGGATCCGGGTCTGATTGTCGTCGATGAGGAGCATGACCCGGGCTTCAAACAGGATGACAACTTTCGCTACCATGGCCGTGATCTTGCCGTGCTGCGGGCGCGGCATCACCAAAGCGTCGTCATTCTCGGCTCGGCGACGCCCTCAATCACCAGCTACGCCCATGCCCAGTCGGGTAAATATGTCCTCTTGACCATGACCGCGCGGGTCGGCAACAGGGCCCTGCCGTCGGTTACTCTGGTCGATCTCAATCGCCAGGCGACGCGCGACTACAAGAAGATCATCCACCAGGAACTTCAGGATAAGCTCACCAAAAATCTGGAAAATCGGCACCAGAGCATACTCCTCCTCAACCGCCGGGGCTTTTCCGCCGTCGTTCTCTGCCGGGATTGCGGGACGCCGGTGCAGTGCAGCCATTGCCATGTCTCCCTGACCCTGCACAAAGGAAAGGACCGGCTCATCTGCCACTATTGCGGCTTTACCATGCCCGGAAAAACGGTATGTCTCCAGTGTCGCTCGACCGATCTGGTGCCGGCCGGATTCGGTACCGAACGGGTAGAAGAGGAGGTCCGGGAACTGCTGCCGACCGCGCGCATCATGCGGCTTGATTCCGATACCGCCGGTGATCGCAGGAAGTTTCAGAACACTCTCGCCGAGATGCATGGCGGGAAAATCGATATCCTCATCGGTACCCAGATGATCGCCAAGGGCCACCATTTCCCCAATGTCACCCTGGTTGGGGTAGTGTGGGCCGATGGCGGCATGAGCATGCCCGATTTCCGGGCGGCGGAAAGAACCTTCCAACTGATCACCCAGGTCACCGGCCGGGCCGGCCGGGGTGAAGAGCCGGGAGAGGTGCTGATCCAGACGATGCGGCCGAACCATTATGCCATCGTCTACGCCCGGGAACATCAGTACGGGAAGATGTTCGACCATGAAATGCGGCTGCGCCGCCATCCGGTCTTTCCCCCTTATGTCCGGCTTACCGTCCTGCGGGTGCAGGGGAGGGTGGAGGCGGAGGTGCAGCGGACCGCCTTGGTCCTCGCCCGCTTTTGCCGGAAGGTGGCGAATAAGGAAAAGTTTCGGGTTGAGACCCTTGGTCCGGCCCCGTCCCCCCTGGACAAGATTAAAGACACCTATCGCTGGCAGGTTCTTCTCAAGGGTGTCGACACCGAGGAACTGCACGCGGTGTGCACGGCAGTGAAAAACGAACGGCAGACGGTGATCAATCCCCACTGCACTCTGGTGATCGACGTCGATCCGGAAAACATGATGTAGCCGGGCTCCCCGGCTCATTTGTCGACAAACAGATACTGCAGGGATTCGAGGTTGGCGTCAATCTCCATTTCCAGGATCTGACTGAGGCTGGTGAGGGTGATTATGGCATTGTTGTCGGCGTCGAGGTCGGTGATACTCGTGATCCGCTGCAGCAGCCCTTTATTCACCTGTTTCACCAGACCATAATGTTTTTTGATATCGTCCAGGCGGTAGGTATCCCCCTGCTGACGATCCTGCCGGTAATAGAGTCTCAGCATATAGACGGATACCGCCCGAAAAATTGCTTCCTCGACCGAGGTGAAAGGGAGGTGAAAGCGCGCCAGCGGCTTGAAATAATCCATTACCGGACAGCCGCTGGTGGCCATGAGCAGGCCGAGAATGGAAGCCAGGCCGACCTGGACGGTGGTTTCTTTCACCACCGTGCGCTCCGGCGATACGCAGCGTACGGTACAGCGGACGTAGGAGGCGGTGTCTTTAAAGGTGGTAACAAGATCCGTGACTGCCAGCGCCACCGGACAATAGGGGTGCTCGGGACCATGCAAGGGGCATGGCGGGCATTGATGATAGCGCAGCCGCGCCCACGCCGGGGGAGCAAGGGGGCAGGAATTGGCCTTCTGGGAGACCGCATCCAGGGCAACGGTAAAGCTGATGTCGCGCCGGTCGGCAAACAAAAAGGTATAGGTGTAAGTCCGGGCCGCCTCTTCCATCTTAGCACCGGGGCGATATCGGGCCAAAGGCCCGCCGGCGGATCAGAAAGAGAACCATTTTTTCTTCGGGGTAAAGGCGACCACCCGGTTCCGGCCCTTCTCTTTGGCTTCGTAGAGGGCCTGATCGGCCTGACTGATCAGAGTGTCCTTGGTGAAGACATCCTCGACTGCCGGCCGGCCGCAGGCCTGGCCAAAACTGGCGGTCACCTGGTATTCTTCGCGGGTGTCTCGGAAAATGGTGGCCTCGATGGTAGATCGCAGTTTTTCGGCGACGATGACCGCTTCCTCGCTGTTGGTCTCCGGCAGGATGACCACGAATTCCTCGCCGCCGTACCTGGCCAGGATGT
>JBBRGP010000318.1:0-3246 GCA_038224105.1 Desulfobulbales bacterium
TCCCATGGCAGGATTTCTTCGGTACCTCGCGCCCGCAGATACCGTTCCAGGTTCAGTTGACAATCTTCGGCGGCCCTCTGCCAGCGGGACAGATCAAAGTGTTCGTCCCAACCGTCGAAGCGTGCCCCGGCGGTCCAGGCTTTTACCGTCAGTTCGGCCAGACGTCGGTCGCCGCGGGCGAAGACGCCTTCAAGAAAACTTTGCCTTGGGCTGTGGTACCTGAGGTTGCAGACCTTGGGAGGAAGGCTTTCTCGTAAGCGGTGGATGCAATTCTGACTCTCTTCGATGCTGAGTTGCCTTTCCCACTGGAAAGGGGTGTGCGGTTTCGGGATAAAGGTGCCGACACTGACGGTGATCTGCTTTTTTCCCCGGCCCGAAACCTTCCCGCCTTCGGTCAAAATCTTTCGAGCCAGCTGGGCGATCTCGGCAATGTCCTGTTCCGTCTCGGACGGAAGGCCGATCATGAAATAGAGCTTTAGTGCCTGCCAGCCGAGGGTAAAGGCCGATTGGCAGGTGGCGAGAAGATCGGCCTCGGTAATCCCCTTATTGATGACCCTCCGCAACCTTTCACTGCCGGCCTCGGGGGCCAGGGTGAAACCGGTCTTCCGGACCCTTTTTACCTGGTCCATGATGGTGGGGGTGAGGGTCCCGACTCGCATCGAGGGCATGGCCACCGAGATGAATCTCCCGGCAAAGGTGTCCATCAGGGCCGGAAGCGTCTGCTCCAGGCAGGAATAATCACCGGTGGACAACGACAGCAAGGCAAGCTCTTCAAAGCCCGAGTCATTGATGCCGCACTCGGCGAGCTCCATGATTTTTTCCGGACTGCGTTCCCTGACCGGCCGGTAGGTGATCCCGGCCTGGCAGAACCTGCAACCCCTGGTGCAGCCGCGGGCGACCTCGATACCGAGACGGTCATGAACAATTTTGGCATTCGGTACGATGGGATGCTTGAGATGTTCAATTTCATTGAGATCCCTGACAATTCTCCGGGCCACCAGCCCTTTTTTGCCAGCCGTTCTCCGTATGGCTCGCAGGTTACCGGCAGCATCGTAGTCCGGCTGAAAATGGGCAGGAATATACACCCCGTCGATACCCGCGAGCCGGTCGAGCAACTCGTTCTTGGAGGCGTGAGCGGTTTTATGCCGGGCCAGGGTATCGCCTATTTCGATAATCGCCTCTTCGCCGTCACCGAGGAGAATGGCATCAAAAAAATCGGCCACCGGTTCCGGGTTCAGGGAACCGGCTCCGCCGCCAAGCACCAGGGGGAAGGAACTATCCCGGTCCCTGGCATAAAAGGGCAGGGACGACAGGCTGAGAATTGTCAGGATATTGGTGTAGCAGAGCTCATAGGGCAGGGTGATGCCGATTACGTCAAAATCGGCGAGCGGCCGTGACGATTCCAGGCTGGTCAGTCGCTGGTTTTTGTCGCGCAGCAGACCTTCGATATCGATATCCGGGCAGTAGCACCGTTCTGCCAGGAATTTGCCTTGCCTGTTCAGCAGATGATAAAGGATCTGGAGCCCGTGGTGGGACATGCCGATTTCGTAAAGGTCGGGAAACAGCAGGGCAAACCGGACTTCCACGGACTCCCATGGTTTTTGCACCGAATTATATTCATGACCGAGGTAGCGGCCAGGCTTGTTGATAGAGGCGAGAATTGTCTGGTCTGTCATTGTTTTTCCATGGATGATTGCCGGAGCGAAGGGGATGACGGGCGTTAAACCGCGGAGAATTCTCTCTGTTTCCGCCCCAATCATTTACTGAAATTTCATTGACTTTTCAAGTCAGGATGATGTATTCAAAAGTGTTGTCCTTCGCTGTTTTGTTAAGCATTGGTTATATTCTACAATAAAAGGGCGTGTAAGATGAGGTGGATAGCATTTCTTTTCGGTGCTTGTCTCGGAATGGTGGTTCTTGGTCCATCGACTACGTGGGCGGAGGCTTCGAGTCCGGCGGCAATCGAATCGATTGTCCATACCGTCGGCACCGATGCCAGCGAGAAGATAACCCTCAGACTGAGTGGTCCGGTGGAGTCGAAGATCTTCACCATGAAGGGCGACAGTCCCCGTCTCGTCCTTGATATTCCAAATAGTTTATATAAGGGCAAAGGCATAATGCCTCTCGTCGACGGTAAACTGGCCACCGCCATTCGTACCGGTTTGCATCAAACCCCCGAGCAGAAGACCAGGATTGTCGTCGACCTCGCCAAGGATATCCCCGTTCGTTATATCAGTAACTATTCCGCAACCGACAACACCCTCACCATTAACCTTTCCCCTGAAACCCCAAGTCAGCTCCAATCTCCACCTCCATCCACCACTGCGACGCCAGTCGCAATCGCTCCGGCGAAATCTCCGGAGGAGCCGGCAGTGAATCCTCCCGCCGAAAACTTGGCAGTCCCGGTCGTTGCCGCCAAGGAGTCGGCCAAGAAGCCGGACCCGTCACCCGCCATTGCTGAAAAAACCATGGCGATAAAGGGTCCACAGCTTCTCGATGTCTCCTTTGACGATTCTTCGAACCGCGGCGAGATGGTGCTTTTTCATCTGACTGATTTCTCCCCGCCCATTGTCTCCGCCCTCGAAAAGGATAATCCTCGAGTCCTCTGCGATTTTATGGCAACGGGTATGGGGAAAGGGGTCGAAGAGAACATCTATGCCAATGGCAGATACGTCGAGCGCATCCGGACCTCGAGGCACCAAAAGCCTGACAAGGTAAGGGTTGAGCTCGAACTTACACCCGACCGGGATTATGATCTGCAGCAGGTCTTTTTCAAAAACGACAATCTTTTCGTCCTGATAATCAATGAACTCCCTCCGGACAAGACGCCACAAGAGGGAACAAAGCCGTAACCCCCCACGAGATACTAACACCCCACAAGGGGGTATACGTGCCTTTCGCAGATTATTTTCTTGTTTTTATGAACGAAAATAATCTGTAAGGCACTAAGGCCGGAGCTGCTGCGCATAGCCCGGCGGCACGGGCAGGTGAAATTGCTTTGGCTCCTCGGTGAGCCGGACATCGGAAAACCTCAGCCGGATATCGGTGCCGTAATCGAGTCCGGTTATGTTTATTTCCTGGGGTTGTCGGCATCCCCCCTGGGTTACCCAGTCACCATAGGTCACCTCGGCGACAATTGTTCCATCGCCATTTTCGAGGATACGGACGAGGGGCAGTTGGCTTCCCGGGTCAAGCAACAGGTGGCTTAGCCCCGGCGGTTCGGATTTTTCGTGGCGAAAGGAAACC